>JBBSRT010000019.1:0-15741 GCA_038242765.1 Propionibacteriales bacterium | reverse complement strand
TGTCTCGCCATGGCGGCGAGCTGCGGCTCCGGGAAGAAGGTCAGGTGCCTGCCGGGCGAGAAAATCCTGGAAGGACGAGCTGCCGGCGGCACGGAACGCTTCGGGCAATATCACTGGCCACCCTTTTGGACGAAACCCCGGACGAACTCCTCGGCGTTTTCTTCAAGTACGCCATCAATCTCGTCCAAAATCGAGTCGACATCGTCGGTGAGTTTTTCGTTGCGTTCGGCCACCGTTTCGGCGTTGTCAACCTCAGCCGCGTCTTGCGTTTCGTTTTGCTTGCGCGGGCTCTTGCGCTGCTGTTCAGACATCACTACCTCCTGCTGACGACCTTACGACCCTATCTGAGCATGACGACCTTAGCCGAGCGCGCGTCATGCGCGCGTGATTGCGGCAAACAGTGCCGCTGCGGTCTTGTTTTGCTCAAAAAGTACACCGACATGTTCTTTGGTTCCGCGCAACGGCTCCATTGTTGGTATGCGTTGGAGCGACTCCCTGCCCGGCAGGTCGAACACGACCGAATCCCACGATGCTGCGGCGACATCAGCGGCAAAATGCGCTAGGCACGTGCCGCGGAAGTAGGCTCGGGTATCGGTGGGCGGCGATGTCACTGCCGCAGCGATATCTTCTTCGGGCAGCAACGTGCGCATCCGACCGGCGCGAACCAAACTGTGAAAGAGCCCTTTTTCGAGTCGTATGTCGTGGTATTGCAAATCGATCAGCTGCAGCTTGGGGTGCTCCCAGTCGATGTGATCGCGTTGACGGTAAGAGTTGAGCAAAGCCAGTTTGGCGACCCAATCGAGTTCGTCCTGACAAGACATGGGGTCGTTGCCCAAGCGTATGAGTAGATCCTCCCATCGGGCGAGAATGTCGTCAGTCTGGTCGTCGCTGCCGAACTCCTTGACGAAGGCCTTGGCGCAATCGAGGTAGGCGGTCTGGATTTGCAACGCGGTGGCATCGGAGCCGTCCTTGAGCCTGACGGCGGTCTTAAGGCTCACGTCATAGGAGATGTCGTGCAACGCCTTGACCGGCTGTTGGAGCGACAGGTCGGGCATGGTGAAGTTCGCTTCGATCATCGCCAACACGAGCGACGTCATGCCGTGTTTGAGATAAATTGCTGTTTCGGAGCAATTGGCATCACCGATGATGACGTGCAGTCGGCGATATTTTTGCGGGTCGGCGTGGGGTTCATCGCGAGTGTTGATGATGGGTCGTTTCAACGTGGTCTCGAGACCGACCGGCACCTCGATGTAATCAGCGCGTTGGCTGATTTGGAAACCATGCTTGGAGCCGTCCTGACCGCGCCCGACCCGGCCGGCCCCGCAAATGACCTGCCGAGTGACGAAAAAGGGAGTCAGTTGGTTGACGATTCTTTCGAACGGCACGTCACGGCGCATTAGATAATTTTCGTGGGCGCCGTAGGAGGCGCCCTTGTTGTCGACGTTGTTCTTGTAGAGCACGATGGGTGTGGCGTCAGGAATCTGTCCAGCAAGCTTCGCGCCGCGGCGCATGACGATTTCGCCGGCCTTCTCCCAACGGACGACGTCGAGTGGATTGGTCACCTCAGGTCCTGAATATTCTGGATGTGCGTGATCTACGTAGAGCCGTGCACCGTTGGTTAAAATGATGTTCGCGAGGCCGAGGTCTTCGTCGGTGAGTTGACTCGCATCGGCATCGTCGCGGCTCAAGTCAAAACCGCGCGCGTCGCGCAGCGGGCTCTCTTCTTCGAAATCCCAACGCGCGCGGCGAGTGAGCCCGTTCGCGGCCGCGTACGAATTGACCACATGGGTCGCGGCGACCATCGGGTTGGCCCCCGGCTGGCCTTGGACGGTAATTCCGTATTCGACCTCACTGCCCATCACGCGTCGTACGGTCATGACTCAACCCTACGGTGTTTGAGCATCTTGCCCAGGTGAACCGACCCCATACCAACGTAGTAGCCGAACGCTTCCACGCCGCCATAGCTCATGGAACGGTAGAGCGCAATTGCCTCCGGCTGGATCTGGCCGGTTTCGAGCACTAACCGGGTGATCCCGGCCGCGGGCAGCTCATCATGGCGCCGCCAACCGCCCATGGCTGCTGGCACGGCATCGACGTAGACCAACACAAAATGGCTGGCCGGCGCGTCGAACTGCCTCGTGTCGATCGGTGCCTGATCGCCGGGGCCGCCATAACGACGCGAGTACTCGGCCTGCAGCTCAGCGGTGAGCATTTGTGCGTCATCGCTGCCGTAGGACACGGCCCGCAATTCATAGTTCAACGGCACACCTTCAAGGCTCGGTGCCTCAAAGATATTGGCCGGTGTTGGCAGCCGTGTCGATGGAGCGTCCTGGTTCGCTGCCGCTCTTGCCCGTGATGAGCGTACGGATGAAGACGATGCGCTCACCTTTCTTGCCTGAGATTCGGGCCCAGTCGTCAGGGTTGGTGGTGTTGGGCAGGTCTTCGTTTTCTTTGAACTCGTCGAAGCATGCCTGCAGCATGTGTTGCACGCGGATGCCCCGCTGGCCGGTGTCGAGCAGGTCCTTGATCGCCATCTTCTTGGCTCTGTCGACGATATTCTGGATCATTGCGCCGGAGTTGAAGTCCTTGAAGTAGAGGATCTCCTTGTCGCCGCCGGCATAGGTGACCTCAAGGAACTGGTTGTCCTCGGACTCGGCATACATGTGCTCAACCGTGCGTTGAATCATGCCGTTGACACAGGCCACCGCGTCGCCACCGAACTCGCCTAGGTCATCGTCATGCAGCGGCAACGTGGCCGTGAGGTATTTGCTGAAAATGTCGCGAGCCGACTCGGCGTCGGGCCGTTCGATCTTGATCTTGACGTCAAGACGTCCGGGCCTCAAGATGGCCGGGTCAATCATGTCCTCCCGGTTGGAGGCGCCGATGACCAGCACATTTTCTAGGCCCTCCACGCCGTCGATCTCGCTCAAGAGCTGCGGAACGATCGTATTTTCGACGTCGGAGGAGACTCCCGATCCGCGAGTGCGGAACAGCGAATCCATCTCGTCGAAGAAAACGATGACCGGGGTTCCTTCGCTGGCCTTCTCACGGGCCCGCTGGAAGACGAGCCGAATGTGGCGTTCGGTCTCGCCCACGTACTTGTTGAGGAGTTCGGGCCCTTTGATGTTGAGAAAATAGCTGCGACCCTCCTCCCCTGTCTTGGCGGCGACCTTCTTGGCAAGCGAAGCGGCGACGGCCTTGGCGATCAGTGTTTTACCGCACCCGGGCGGCCCATAGAGCAGGACCCCCTTGGGTGGTTTGAGCTCGTGTTCGATGAATACTTCGGGATGCAGGTAGGGCAACTCCACGGCATCGCGGATCGATTCGATTTGGGCCCGCAGCCCGCCGATACTGTCGTAATCAATGTCAGGGACCTCTTCGAGGACGAGTTCCTCGACCTCGCTCTTGGGGACCCGCTCGTAAACATAGCCCGACCGCGAATCCAGTAGCAGTGAATCACCGGCGCGGATGCGGACGTCCCTGAGTGAATCGGCGATCCGTACCACGCGTTCTTCGTCGGCATTGCCCAAGATGAGTACGCGTTCGCCGTCGGCGAGAATTTCTTTGAGCATGACCACTTCGCCGATGGTCTCGAAGTCAAGAGCTGTGACAACGTTCATCGCCTCGTTGAGGATGACTTCCTGGCCTTTACGCAGGCTGTCACGATCGACGGCGGGGCTCACATTGACGCGAAGTTTGCGTCCGCCGGTAAACACGTCGACCGATTCGTCGTCATTGTGTTGCAAGAACGTCCCGAATCCGGTCGGCGGTTGAGCTAACCGGTCGACCTCTTCCTTGAGGTTGACGATCTGGTCCCGCGCTTCGCGCAACGTGGCCCCTAGGCGCTCATTGTGGCGATCGGTCGCGGCAAGTCGATCTTCGAGCGCTACGATCTGCTCGTCAACCGAACGATTGCTCGACGTAGTGAGCCGGCCGCGTAGTTCTTTAACCTCGGCGCGCAGATACGCCAGTTCGCCTGCCACATCACCGGTGTTGACGTCGTCTGTCATGGCCATCCTCCTTGCCTGGGAGTCTTGCTCCGCAGTTCTGACACTACCGGGCAAACCCAAGATGCGAAGGCGACTCACCGCGGGCCGGTGTAGTCCGGGCCGTACGCGCCGGGCGCCGGGCGCCGGGTCTTGGCGAGGCTCCGCTCACCGGGAGCCATCCGACGTGCCGTCACCAAAAAGGCTGTATGTCCGTTCATCTTGTGTTCTGGCCGCACGGCCAGGCCCTCGAGGTGCCAGTCGCGCACGAGCGTCTCCCACGCTGCGGGTTCGGTAAATCCGCCATGGACGCGCACGGTTTCGACAAAGCGCGACAACTGGGTTGTCGTTGCCACATACGCGCAAACGATGCCGCCTGGAATCAAACGTTCGGCAGCAAGATCAATGCACGTCCACGGGTCGACCATGTCAAGGATGAGCCGATCGATCTCTGTCTCGGTTATCTCGTCGCGCACATCGGCGACGGTGAGTCTCCACGCCGGATGCGCACCGCCGAAGAGCTGTTCGACATTGCGTTTGGCTGTCGCGGCGAAGTCTTCGCGGATCTCGTAGGACGACAGTTCGCCTTCTGCTCCGACGGCGCGGAGCAAATAGGTGGTCAGACTGCCGGATCCGGCACCGGCCTCGACGACCCTGGCGCCGGGGAATACGTCTGCCATGGTGACGATTTGCGCTGCATCTTTGGGATCGATGATCGCCGCGCCACGTGGCATCGAAACCACATATTCGTGCAACAACGGGCGGAAGACCTGATATTGGCCGCCCATCGAGGATTCGATGATGATCCCTTCGGGGCGTCCAATCATGTCGTCGTGTCGAATCTGACCCTTTTTAGTGGAGAACTCCTTGGCCTGCTCGAGTTGCACATTGTGTTTGCGACCCTTGGCGTCGGTGAGCCGGACCCAGTCGCCCACCTCCAGATTGCCATGTCGTACGGGGGTTGATCCTGTCATTTTGAGCCCTTTCGGTAGGCATCGTCGACGCTGCGCGTGGCGAGGATGCCTAACGTCGAGCCGTCTTCTTCGATCAGTCGATAGGTGTCGGATGGCTCGGCCGCCATCGCTCTTATGAGATCGGCGCCGGCAAGATCGGCGGGCAGCGTAGGTAGGTGGCCGCGGACATCATCAACGAACAACACGAGGTCGCGTGCCCGGATGCGATCGAGGCGTACATCTTGATCATTCATGCGCAAGGCTTGTGAGGCGCCCGTCCACAAGAACAGTGCGATGAGCAGAGCAACGACCAGGTCGAAGGTCAGCCGGCTCGATCCGTAGGCGCTCGACCACAAGAAGGGCGCGGCGAGAACCAGGATTGCCAACAGTCGGCCTGCCCACGCGGCGGCTTTGGTACCGGTGCTCTTGTTGCCGGTTGCGGCCCAGACGCCAGCCTTGAAGACGTGTCCGCCGTCGAGTGGCAGGGCTGGCAACAAATTCATGAGCCCGACGACACCATTGACATACGCGAACGCCCCGAGGAGCTGGCTCGTGGTGCCGTGCGCGATCCCGGCGCTCAACCATGCGGCGATGGCTACAGCCAGTGAGGCCAACGGTCCCACAATCGACGTCCAGAACTCCTGGGCAGGAGTGCGGCTTTCTCCTTGTATCGCGGTCTCGCCGCCCAGCAGATGGAGGGTGATCGAGGGCACGCGCATCCGGTAGGCCTTAGCGATTACAACATGGGCTATCTCATGCAGGAGCACCGACACATAGAGTCCGACGACGAAAAGCGTGGCCAGAATGTATGGGCTGACCTGGGAGCCAGTGTTGAAGCGCGAAGAGAACAGGACAACGAGGACGGCGATCATCGCCAGCAGAGACGGCCTGACCAACAGGTCGACGCCCAGCACGCTGCCGAGTCGCCACGTGCCCGCATGACTGGTCGACTGGCCGGGGCGTTTCACGCCCATAACCTACCGGTTGACACCGACACTGTTGTTGGCGTGATCACGTGTGGTTGGTCGTCTCCGATTGCTCGTGCGAAAGTGTCCGAGGCAACTCTTAGAGTGTCGGTATGGATTTGCCAGTAGTCGAGAAGCCAGCATGGGCCCTGTCACCGAGCCGGGCTGCTGATTTCATGAATTGTCCATTGTTGTTCCGATTTCGCACGATCGACCGGCTTGCCGAACCAGCTGACCCCAACATGGTCCGCGGCACCGGCATACATTTGTTGCTCGAGCGGCTGTTGGAGCGACCTGCCCACGAGCGCACTTTCGACAATGCGATCGCGATGATCCCGTCGGCTTGGCGAGAATTGCAAGAAAACCGCCTCGAGGCGCGCGAACTCTTCGGCGCTGATGACCAAGACGCTTTGGCCGAATGGCTCAAGAGTTATGAGCCGCTTTTGGAGAGTTATTTCGCCCTTGAGGACCCTACTGACCTGATCGGCGAATCGCAGCGCGAGTTACAGGTGCGTCATGTGCTGGACGGCGATATCGCGTTGCGTGGTTTCGTCGACCGTATCGACATCGCTCCAACCGGTGAGGTTCGCATCGTCGACTACAAGACGGGTAAATCGCCGCACCCGCGCTTCCAGGACAAGGCGCTGTTCCAGATGAAGTTCTATGCACTTGTGCTGTGGCGAACGACAGGCGTCATGCCGACGTTGCTGCAATTGCTTTACCTCAAAGACCGCAACGTCTTGCGTTATACGCCCACCGAGTCGGACCTGTTGGTCACCGAGACGAAGATCAGAGCGATCTGGGACGACATAGAACAGGCGCGAGCCAGCGGTGACTGGAAACCAAAAAAGAGTGCTCTGTGCGGCTGGTGCGCCCACAAGGCGTTGTGTCCGGCGTGGGGCGGCACTCCCCCACCGCTACCTGTCGTGCCCAACTGACTCGCAGCGGCCCCGCGTGCAACAGCGAGAACGTCACACAGATTTGGTCGCCCGGGCGCTCATATTGAACGACGTTGACGGGTTTGAACCGCAGTCAGAGCGTGAGATCAACTCGTGTGAGGGCAAAACGCGACTATTCTGGTCACATCGCCCAACTGCACGGAGCGAAATATCCCACCTAAGGAGTATCCGTTGTCAGAGTCGCCCAACAGCCGCCCCGATGCCACCGACGCGCTCACGAAGATCCTTCGTCACCGCGTGATGGTCCTCGACGGCGCCATGGGCACCATGATCCAGCGGCACCGACCCGAAGAGTCGCACTACCGCGGCGAACGATTCAAGGACTGGCCCAGCGATGTTCAGGGCAACAATGACCTATTGAGCCTCACCCAGCCCGACATGATCGCTGCGATCCACCGCGAATACCTTGAAGCCGGCGCCGATATCGTCGAAACCAACACCTTCAACGCACAGGTCATCTCGTTAGCCGATTACGGGATGCAGGAACTGGCCTACGAACTCAACGTCGAGTCCGCCCGCCTCGCCAGACTCGAATGCGATGCAATGAGCGTGCAAACACCCGACCGACCACGCTTTGTCGCCGGCGCGATGGGTCCAACCAACCGCACCGCATCCATTTCGCCAGACGTCAACGACCCCGCCACGCGCAACATCACCTTTGATCAACTGGTTGAGGCCTATCTGCAGCAGGCAAACGGACTCGTCGATGGCGGTGCCGACCTGCTCATCGTCGAAACCATCTTCGACACACTCAATGCCAAAGCGGCCATCTTCGCCGTCGAAACACTTTTCGAGGAGCGCGAACGCCGCTGGCCGGTCATCATCTCGGGAACCATCACCGACGCCTCAGGTCGGACCCTGTCCGGCCAGGTCACCGAGGCATTCTGGAACTCCGTACGCCACGCCCAACCCCTCATGGTCGGGCTCAACTGTGCACTGGGAGCCAAGGATATGCGCCCCTATGTCGCCGAGCTCGCGCAAATCGCCGACTGTTTTGTTTCGTGCTATCCCAACGCCGGTTTGCCCAACGCGTTCGGCGAATACGAAGAAGCGCCCGAACAAACCGCCTCGATTGTTGGCGAATTCGTCGCTAGCGGTCTCGTCAACCTTGTGGGCGGCTGTTGCGGTACGACACCGGACCACATTCGCGCCATCGGGGCCAGCGCTTCAGGTCACACGCCCCGATCCAGACCGGACATCGCGAAAGCATGCCGCCTGTCGGGGCTCGAACCTCTCACCATCGATGAGGACTCGCTGTTCGTCAACGTCGGCGAACGCACCAACATTACCGGCTCGGCCCGCTTCCGCAACCTGATCAAGGCAGGCGACTACAGCGCGGCTCTGACGGTGGCCCGCCAACAGGTCGAGTCCGGTGCGCAGGTCATCGACGTCAACATGGATGAGGGCATGATCGACGGCGTCGCGGCCATGGACCGTTTCATCAAACTCATCGCCAGCGAACCTGACATCTGTCGTGTGCCGATCATGGTCGACTCGTCCAAATGGGAGGTCATCGAAACCGCTCTCAAATGCGTGCAAGGCAAATCGATCGTCAACTCGATCTCGATGAAAGAGGGTGTCGAACCCTTCATCGAGCAAGCCCGGCTCTGCCGCAAGTATGGCGCCGCGATTGTCGTGATGGCTTTCGACGAGGACGGTCAGGCCGACAACCTGGAACGCCGCAAAGAAGTGTGCGCCAAAGCCTACAAAATTCTGACCGAGGACGTCGGTTACCCCGCAGAGGACATCATCTTCGACCCCAACTGTTTTGCGTTGGCCACCGGCATCGAAGAACACGCCAACTACGGAGTCGATTACATCGAAGCGACTCGCTGGATCAAGCACAACCTTCCCGGCGCGCTCATCTCCGGCGGCGTCTCCAATGTGTCGTTCTCCTTTCGCGGCAACAACCCGGTTCGTGAAGCGATCCACGCAGTTTTTCTTTATCACGCCATCCAAGCCGGTATGGACATGGGCATCGTCAACGCCGGGGCGTTGGTCGTCTACGACCAGATCGATCCGGAGTTGCGTGAACGCATCGAAGATGTCGTACTCAACCGCCGTGACGACTCGACCGAGCGCATGCTGGAGATCGCCAGCAAGTTTGCCGGTGACGGCAGCACGCCAGAGGTCGTCGACGACGAATGGCGGTCGCTGCCCGTAGCCGAACGCATCACCCACGCCCTGGTCAAAGGCATCGACGACTACGCCCAAAGCGACACCGAAGAGTTGCGCGCCTTGATCAGCGAACGCGGTGGCAAGCCAATCGAAGTCATTGAAGGTCCACTGATGGCCGGCATGAATGTGGTGGGCGATCTCTTCGGCGCCGGGAAGATGTTCTTGCCTCAGGTGGTCAAGTCGGCCAGGGTGATGAAGAAAGCCGTGGCCTATCTGATCCCCTTCATCGAAGCCGAAAAACAGCCCGGAGACGCAGAACGTAGCAACGGCAAGGTCGTCATGGCCACCGTCAAAGGCGACGTGCACGACATCGGCAAAAACATTGTTGGGGTCGTGCTGCAATGCAACAACTATGACGTCATAGACCTAGGCGTCATGGTGCCGGCGCAAAAAATACTCGACACCGCCAAAGCTGAGGGCGCTGACATTGTAGGTTTGTCCGGACTCATCACACCCTCGCTGGACCAGATGGTCAACTTTGCGATGGAGATGGAACGCCAGGAGTTTGACATCCCGCTGCTCATCGGCGGCGCCACCACTTCGCGCGCCCATACGGCCGTCAAGGTGTCGCAGAAGTATCACGGCCCGGTCATCTGGGTGAAGGACGCGTCGCGTTCAGTACCCGTGGTTGCCGCGTTGCTTTCCGATGCTCAGCGCCCGGCCCTCCTTGCCGATGTCGATGCCGACTACCGCGCTTTGCGCGAACTCCATGCCGCAAAACAGGACAACCGGCCCATGCTCACCCTCGCGGCAGCTCGCGAGAACCGAACTCCGGTCGACTGGAACGGATATCAGCCGCCTCGCCCGCGCATGCTCGAGAACAACGCGGCGGTCGAATCCTGTAGCGATTCGGACTGCGCCTACAGCCACGGCGAAAATTCACGATACGTGCGGACGTTCCACAACTATCCACTCAAAGAGCTCCGCGACTACATTGACTGGCAACCGTTTTTCAACGCTTGGGAGATGAAGGGCAAATTCCCAGACATCCTCAACAACCCCACATCGGGCGAGGCTGCGCGCCGGTTGTGGGATGACGGCCAAAAGTTGATGGACCAACTCATCGAAGAAAAATGGCTCACCGCCAACGGAGTCATCGGATTGTTCCCAGCCAACATGGTGGCCGACGACGACATCGAGATCTATAGCGACGACCGGCGCGACACCGTACTCACCACGATGCGCAACCTGCGCCAACAAACAGAGCACCGCCAGGGCATCCCGCATCGATCGTTAGCGGACTTCGTAGCACCGAAAGAGACCGGACTCGACGACTACGTCGGCGCGTTTGCCGTGACCGCGGGCCTTGGTAGCACCGAGAAGATCATGGAATTCAAGGAAGCCCTCGATGACTACAACGCCATTTTATTGGAGTCGTTGGCTGACCGGCTGGCCGAGGCGTTCGCCGAACGGCTGCATCAGCGGATACGGCAGGAGTTCTGGGGTTACATCGACAACGAAAACCTTGACAACCAGGCACTCATCGCTGAGAAGTACAGCGGCATCCGTCCGGCTCCGGGCTACCCCGCGTGCCCAGAACATACTGAGAAAGAACGCATCTGGGAGCTGCTTGACGTGCACCGAAACACCGGCATCGAACTGACCGACGGGATGGCGATGTGGCCCGGGGCTGCCGTCAGCGGATGGTATTTTTCGCACCCGTTGTCACAATATTTCGTCGCAGGCCGAGTCGGCAAGGACCAGGTCGAAGACTATGCGCGGCGCAAAGACTGGACGATCGACGAGGCCGAACGCTGGTTATCGCCAAATCTTGGCTATCGCACCGATTAGACACGCACCCGGTCAACCCTCATTGACCCAACTCCGTGAGGACTCCTGATCTACGCTGAAGGTGTGACCGAGCCCGGGCAGATCCCCACCCTTCGACAACCATGGATGGTCGCCGCCTTCGCGGGTTGGAACGATGCCGGTGACTCCGCGACCGGCGTCATCGACCACCTAATCGACGAGTGGGATGCCCAAGTGCTGATTGAGCTCGATCCCGAAGACTTCTATGACTTCCAAGTCAATCGGCCACTGGTCGGCACCGACGAAGAGGGTCGACGCTATATCAACTGGCCGGCAACCGTGCTCTATCAGGCTCACGTGCCCAGGCTGGGCCGTGACGTCATTCTTGTACGCGGGCTCGAACCAAACTTCCGGTGGCATAAGTATTGTTCGACCCTGATGGGCATCGCCGAACTCGCCGGTGTCACCGATGTGGTCACCCTCGGCGCGTTGCTGGCCGACACGCCCCACACGAGGCCGGTGCCAGTCACGGGGCATTCCGATGATGCACAATTGGCCAGCCGGCTCGATCTGGAGCCGTCGCGCTATCAAGGCCCCATCGGCATTAACGGCGTTTTCGCCGAAAACGCCGCCGCGATGGGTTTGTCGACGGTGTCGTTGTGGGCGGCCATCCCGCACTATCTGGCTGAACCGCCCTGCCCCAAGGCCACACTGTCACTACTTGGGCGACTCGAAGACGTCATGGAGATTGCGTTGCCGCAGGGGCTGCTAGCCGAGCTTTCAGAGGCATGGCAGCATGGCGCCGAAGATGTCACCGAAGGTGACGAAGAAATCGCCGACTATGTCCGCGCTCTCGAAGAAGAGCGCGAAACCAGTGAACTTCCTGAAGCTTCCGGTGATGCAATTGCGCGTGAATTCGAACGCTATCTGCGTCGTCGCTCGGCCGACGGCGAGACCTAATCGGCGGTAGGTGGCGTGCGGGACAGCGCGACACCCAGCAGAGCTTCGATAGCCGTATGTATGACGTCGGGAGCGTCGGTGTCGTCGCCGTCGGCGCCGACCCACGCATCGACGATCGCCAAGGCTCGTGGCGCGTCGAGATCGTGGCTGAGCGCTTCGCGCAGGGCTGCGACGGTCGAAGCTGCCGCCGCGCCGCGTGGGCGCGCGAATCCGGTGCGCCAACGGTCCAAACGCTGGAGTGCCTCGTCGAGATCGGCGTCGACCCATTCCCAGTCGCTGCGGTAGTGGTGCGCCAGCAGCGCCAAGCGGATTGCCATCGGATCAACGCCATCTTGACGCATTCGAGATACGAGAATCAGATTGCCCTTGGACTTGGACATCTTTTCGCCTTCGAGGCCGACCATGCCCGCATGGACGTAGGCCTTCGCGAAACGATCTCCGGTCGCGACTTGCGCTTCGGAGGCCGACATTTCGTGGTGGGGAAAAATGAGGTCCGAGCCGCCACCCTGGACATCGAAATCACTACCCAGATAGTGCAACGCCATCGACGAGCACTCGATGTGCCAACCGGGGCGACCGCGTCCCAACGTGGTGTCCCATGCCGGTTCGCCCGGCCTTTCAGACTGCCACAGCAAGCAGTCGAGACGATCCTCCTTGCCCGGGCGGTCGGGGTCTCCCCCGCGCTCGGCAAACAAACCGTTCATGGTCTCAAGGTCCAGCCCTGAGACCGACCCGAAAGCCGGATCGGTCTGGACGCGGAAATAAAGATCGTCGTCGACTCGATAGACCGCCCCGGCAGCATCAAGCTTCCCAATGAGTTCCACCACCAGGTCGATTGCCTCGACCGCGCCGATGTAGTAGTCAGGCGCAATGACATTGAGGGCAACCATGTCGGTGCGGAAGAGCTCGATTTGGCGCTCGGCCAGATCGTTCCAGTCGACGCCGGTGGCCGCCGCGCGCTCAAGCAGCGGGTCATCAACATCGGTCACGTTCTGGGTATAGACCACGCGCAGTCCGCGATCGCGCCATGCACGTTGCAAAAGATCGAAGGCCAGATAGGTGGCCGCATGTCCCATGTGGGTGGCGTCGTACGGGGTAATGCCGCAAACGTAGAGGCGAGCTTCTCGTTGGGGATCTGCGTCGATCAATGCACCGGTCGCGGTGTCAAAAACGCGCACCACCGGACCCGTTCCGTATCCGATTTCGGCCAACGACTCGATGACAGGTGTTGGCCAACTTCGCATGGGCTGAGCCTAACGCGTCCTGCGGTACGGCGCGGGGGCGGCCGCAATCGGGCCCTTGGCATGGACAATGGCAACGTGATCATGGATTGCGCGATCTATCGCGCCGGCCGACGTGAAGAAACACCGCACGATGTTGCTGGGCTCGAGCAGGCGTTGGCCGGACTGACCGGCGACAACGACTTCCTGTGGATCGGCGTCTTTCAACCGACTGCCGAGGAGCTAGGCGCGATAGCGGTGCCGCTCAAGCTGCATCCGTTGGCCGTGGAGGACGCGGTGCGGGCGCACCAGCGGCCAAAGGTTGAACGCTACGCCGACCACATCTTCATGTCGATCAAGACGCTGACGTATGACAACGACGACATTGAGACCGCAGAGATCAACGCGTTCCTGGGGCCCAATTACCTGCTGACGGTGCGTCACGGCGACGGCCACGACCTGCGTTCGGTGCGCCAACGGGCCGAGAGTCAAGCACACGAGCTGCAGCATGGACCGTCGGCCGCCCTGTATGCCGTCGTCGACTCCGTCGTCGACGACTACGAGAATGTCGCCGCTGAGCTCGAGGTCGATGTCCAGGAGGTCGAGGAAGAAGTTTTCTCCGATCACCGCACGAGTGGCCGCGCGTCACGCATCTACCGGCTCAAGCGCGAAGCGTTGGAGTTCAAGCGGGCAGTATTGCCGTTACGTGAGCCGGTCAACAAGTTCGTGACGGGCACGATGCCTGAATCCGCACGGCCCTATTTTCGTGACATCGCGGACCATTTGGCGCGCGTGACCGAAAGCATCGACTCCACCGACAAGCTGCTCGACAATGCCTTGAACTCCCATCTGGCACAGCTGAGCCTTCGACAAAATGAGGACATGCGCAAACTCGCCGCCTACGCTGCCTTGTTTGCGGTGCCGACGATGATCGCGGGCATCTATGGGATGAACTTCAACAACATGCCCGAACTGCGCTGGACGTTCGGCTATCCAATGGCTATCGGCCTGATGGTCGTCATTTGTTTCGTCCTTTACCGCAGGTTCAAGGCTTCGGGCTGGCTGTAATCATGAGGCGATCGCCACGGCTGCGCTGATCGCGCCGGAGCCGACCAGGGCGAGCACGACTCCGCCGAGGAAGATGCGGTATATGACGAACGGCATGTACGAATTGGTGCTGACGTAATGCAGCAACCAGGCAATCGCTGCATAGCCAACAACGAACGCAATGATCGTGGCCACGATGGTCGGCGCAACCCCGTAGGCGTTGTCGCCGCCGGGAATGTCCTTGAGCTTATAGATGCCAGCCCCGAGCACCGCGGGGATTGCCAACAAAAACGAATAGCGCGTTGCTGCCTCGCGTTCATATCCCAGGAAAAGCCCCATCGTGATGGTCGCCCCCGAGCGAGAAACACCCGGGATCAGCGCACCGGCTTGAGCCATGCCCAACAGAACGGCGTGACGCCACGTCAATTCATCGATGGGTCGACTCAGGCGGCCGACGCGCTCGGCGATACCCAAAACGAGGCCCAGCACGATTAACGTCGTGCCGATGATCCAAAGGTTGCGAAACTCCTGGTCGATCAAGTCCTGCAACGCGAGTCCGAGCACGACGATCGGCAACGAGCCGACGATGATGAACCAGCCCATCCGCCATTCGGACGCCGAGCGATGGTCCTTGTCAAAGAGTGCCCTGACCCAGCCGGACCCAATGGTCCAGATGTCACGCCAAAAGTAGATGACGACGGCGACCTCGGTGCCGATCTGCACGACCGCCGTGAAAGCAGCACCGGGATCCCCCCAACCGAAAAACTTGGGAAAAATCGCCAAGTGGGCGCTGCTGGAAATCGGGAGGAACTCGGTAAGCCCCTGAAGAACACCGAGAAATATCGCTTGAAGAAAGTCCACCGAGCGAGCCTAGCGGGCAGCACCTTGCCCGCTCGATTACCCTATGGCCATGCAGTATCGACGCTTGGGAGCCACCGGCCTCGAAATCTCCCGTCTGGCACTGGGCACCATGGGCTGGGGTGAGTCTGTCGATGAACATGTCGCCAATGAGCAATTGGGTGTCTTCGTCGATGCGGGCGGAACACTCCTGGACACCGCGGTCAGTTATGCCGGCGGTGCCAGTGAGATGGTCGTTGGTCAATTGCTGTCGAAGAACTCACTGCGAGACAGGATCGTGCTGGCCAGCAAAGCCGGAATCGGCAGCGCGGCCCATGGCCTTTCAGCTGCTGCGCGCCGCGATACATCCCGCTCATCGATGCTGCGGCAACTCGATGAGTCGCTGGCAAGGCTGGGCACCGACCACCTCGACGTGTGGCAGGTGCACGTCTGGGACGATCAGGTGCCCGTCGAGGAGACTCTCGGCACGCTCGAATACGCCATCCGCACCGGGCGTACTCGTTATGTCGGCGTCTCGAACTATGCGGGTTGGCAGACCGCGTATGCCCACGCATGGCTTGCAAGCCGCCCCGAGGGAGTGGTTCTGGCCAGCACGCAGGTCGAGTATTCGCTGCTCAATCGCAACATCGAGGCAGAAGTCATCCCGGCGGCGCAAATGCTCGGCATCGGCATCCTCGCATGGTCTCCGCTGGGGCGTGGCGTCCTGACCGGCAAATACCGCCAGGGGATTCCCGGCGACTCACGTGGCGCGAGCAAAACAATGAATCGCTTCGTGCAGCCCTACCTAGACGCCGATTCGCGTTCCATCGTCGAAGCGCTCGCCCGGGCCGCCGATGGCCTGGACCTATCCATGACCCATGCTGCTC
>JBBSRT010000018.1:0-15752 GCA_038242765.1 Propionibacteriales bacterium | reverse complement strand
CGAGGACCGACAACCTAAGACGTGAAAACACCGGATCCCCCTGCGAAAGTCGCGACCCAAGTTGCGCGAGTGAACTTATCGTAGGGCCAGATCGGCGCGGTTGGTGACGAATTCGACAAAAAAGTGGTTTACTTCACTGGTTTTGCCAAACCTTGACCCAGTCGATGCCCATGGTGTTGCCTTTGACGTCGTCTCGGGGCAGGCTCGGCAGCTCCCAGTCGGAGCTGAGAAGGGACAAAATCAGGTAGGCCGGCGCCTGCGAAACTCCCTTTTTTGAGCGCCACGTCTCTTTGCCATCGACGCGGAAGATGTACTCCGCAGGCGTCCATTCCACCGAATAGACGTGGTAATCCTTCCACCAGTCATCATTGCCGTAGATTGAGGAAAGGTCGCCGACCTCTGGCAAGGTGCCAGCCTTTTGCGACACACCGTTCTTCTTGTAGTAGAGCGCATGTGTGAGTCCGCCGCGGCTGAAGTCATCGCCAAAATATTCGATGATGTCGACCTCGGTTCCCGGTTGCTTGTTGGCCGGCTGCATCCAGAACGACCCGTGCTGGCCGCGGTTTTTTGCGAACTTGATGCGGGCAGCAGCAACCCCATACCGGAATTGGAAACCACCGGGGTTTTCAGCGGTGATGGTGCTGACATGGCCGTTGGTCATGATGCGGCCTGACGGCGAACCAACCGGCTTCTTCACCTTCTTGTACGTCTTGGCCAACTCCGCGGCGCAAGCCGGCGTCGATTTGCCAGGCGTCTGAAGCGTTTGCAGGATCAGCGAACCGCGTGAAACCGACACCGAATTGGGCGAGCTCTCCGAGCAGATTCGACCCATGTTGATCGACAAGACGCCGACGTAACGGTGATGCCAACCATTGGCGGCGTCCTGATTCATGCGTGAACCGTTGAAGTCATCCTTGAACGAAAGGTGCGCATAGCTGGGTGACTGTGCACGTGACTCGATGGCATCATCGGCACCCATGACGACCCGCAATTTCGCCGTCGGTTTCACGTCCTCGACCATAAAGGTCGCTGTGCCGGCCTTGTCCTGTTTTGCCGTGGCCACGTCGGCCCACGAGTTGCTCTTTGCAGAGCTCTGCAGTCGGACCGAGTCACCGGGCCGTGCTGGATCGAAGGTAGCGGTCACCGGGGTGAGATCTGTCTTGTCGCCGTCCTGGCCGATGGGCGGCAATATTGTTAATGACGTGTCCACGGCCACTGCCGTGATCGTGACCCCGGGGGTCGTACGGGCGACGTAGCGCTTGCGCTTGTATACCGCCTCGTCTGCGACGACACGTATCTCGACGGTGTCGTTGGGCATCGTGGTCTTGAATTCGACATCACCGTCGGAGTCGGAGTCGCGGGTGCCGACGGTTTTCCAGCCCTTGTCGGACCTGGTTTGAAGTTTTGCTTCGCGCTTGAATCGGGTTGGAAGTTCGCCGGTGATCGTGATCGCGTCGCCGGCGACGGGTTTTGCCGGCGCGACGGCCGGCGCCGTCAGTGTCGTTTGCGGTTCGTCGGCGTCACTGACGTGCAAGAACCACCAAGCAAGTGCGCCGACGATGACCGCGATGGCAGCAATGACGAGGAGGCGCTTACGCATGGATTCCGATCGAAGGGCAGTGGCTGGCAGGCCACGAGGTTATCAGCCACGGCCGATGGCGCGCCAGAAGTGATCTGGTGACGGGCCCGAGGTGTGCGAGCGGTGGCCGATAGGCTGACTCGTCGTGAAGACCCTGGTGATCGGCTCCGGCGGCCGCGAGCATGCATTGACGTTGGCATTGAGTCGGGATCCGCATGTGGAGCAGGTGCATGCAGCACCGGGCAACCCGGGCATCGCGGCTTGTGCACGGTTGCATGCCGTCGATGCCATGAACGGTGCCGCTGTTGCCGCGCTCGCCACCGAGCTGCGCGTCGACCTTGTCGTCATCGGTCCCGAAGCGCCCCTCGTGGCCGGCGTCGCCGATGCGGTCCGCGACGCTGGCATCGCCTGCTTCGGTCCAAGCAAGCAAGCAGCGGCTCTGGAAGGTTCGAAGGCGTTCGCCAAGGGCATCATGATCGCGGCAAACGTGCCCACCGCGTTGGCGCGACTGTGTGACAACGCGGCGGAGGTGGTTGCGGCTCTCGACAATTTCGGAGCCCCGTATGTCGTCAAGGACGACGGACTTGCCGCCGGCAAAGGCGTTATCGTCACCGACGACCGGCACGCCGCAATCCAGCATGCCGCCGGTTGCCGGCGGGTCGTTGTCGAAGAATTCCTCGACGGTCCTGAAGTCTCACTCTTTGCTATCACCGACGGGGTCACCGTGCTGCCTCTGCAACCGGCGCAAGACTTCAAACGCGCATACGACGGCGACGAAGGCCCCAACACCGGCGGCATGGGCGCATACGCTCCATTGGATTGGGCTCCCGATGACCTTGTCGCCGAAGTTTTGGACACCGTGCTGCAGCCAACCGTCGATGAGATGGCTCGCCGGGGTACCCCGTTCACCGGCCTGTTGTATGCGGGCCTGGCGCTGACCCGCCGCGGCGTCCGCGTGATCGAATTCAACGCACGCTTCGGGGATCCAGAAACGCAATCGCTGATGGCGCTGCTCGAATCGCCGCTGTCGTCCCTCCTGTATGGTGCTGCGACCGGTTCGCTCGCTGATGTCGCGCCGCCGAGGTGGCGCGACGGCGCCTCGCTCAGTGTCGTACTTGCCGCCCATGGATATCCGACGACACCGCGCGGCGGTGACCGCATCGAAGGAGTGGCCGGCGCCAACGCCGTTGAAGGCGTTGACGTCATCCATGCCGGCACCGCCCTCGACGTCGACGGTCACCTGGTTACCGCCGGCGGACGCATCCTGGCGGTGACCGCGGTCGGTGCGAACCTTGCTGTTGCGCGCGAAAGAGCATACGAAGGTCTCAGCCACATCACGATTGCCGGTGCGCACCACCGCACCGACATCGCACTAAAAGCTCAACTGGGGACAATAGAGTTGTGAACACCCCACGCGTCGCCACTCCCAACGTCCTGGCCGCCCGGTATGCCTCCGAGGCGTTGGCGCGCATCTGGTCACCCGAACACAAGATTGTGCTCGAACGTCAACTGTGGATCGCGGTGCTCAAAGCTCAACGTGACCTCGGCGTCGAGACTCCTGACGGCGCCATCGAGGCCTATGAGTGCGTCGTCGACCAGGTCGACCTCGCCTCGATCGCCCGGCGCGAACGCGTCAGCCGTCACGACGTCAAAGCACGCATCGAGGAGTTTTGTGTCCTGGCCGGCACCGAACAGATCCACAAGGGTATGACGTCGCGTGACCTCACCGAAAACGTCGAACAACTACAGGTGCGCGCCTCGATGCGAATTGTCCGTGACCGTGCGGTGGCGGCACTGGCCATGTTGGCGCGGTTGGCAGCCGAACACGCGACCTTGGTGATGACCGGTCGAAGCCACAATGTCGCAGCGCAGGCGACGACCCTGGGCAAGCGTTTTGCGACCGCCGCTGACGAACTCATGGTCGGTATCGACCGGATGGAGGACCTCATCGCCCGCTATCCACTGCGTGGCATCAAGGGTCCGGTCGGCACTTCGCAAGATCAACTTGACCTCCTGGGCGGCGACGAGACAAAACTTGCTGATCTCGAGCAGCGGGTTGCCGGACACCTCGGTTTCGACAACCTCCTCATAAGCGTCGGACAGGTCTACCCACGATCTCTGGACTACGACGCGGTGACAGCGCTGGTCCAACTCGCGGCCGCGCCGTCCAACATGGCAACGACGATAAGACTCATGGCCGGCAATGAGGTTGTCACCGAAGGTTTCAAAGCCGGACAGGTCGGATCAAGCGCAATGCCACACAAGATGAACACTCGCTCGTGCGAACGTGTCAATGGTCTCGCGGTGGTGCTGCGCGGCTACGCCTCTATGGTGGGCGAACTCGCCGGCGATCAATGGAACGAGGGCGATGTGTCGTGCTCGGTGGTGCGCCGCGTCGCGCTTCCCGACGCTTTTTATGCGGCCGACGGTCTTTTTGAGACGTTCTTGACCGTGCTTGATGAGTTTGGGGCCTTCCCGGCGGTCATCCAACGCGAACTCGACCGTTATTTACCGTTCCTGGCCACGACCAAGGTGTTGATGAGCGCCGTTCGTGCAGGTATCGGTCGCGAGCAAGCCCACGAAGTCATCAAGGAGCACGCCGTCGCGGTAGCTTTGCAGATGCGCGAACAGGGCGCGGGACGCAACGACTTCTTCGACCGGCTTGCAGCCGACGACCGCCTCGGGCTGAGTGAGCACGATCTTGAATCACTGCTTGCCGAACCGCTGGCCTTCACCGGCGCCGCGGTTAGCCAGGTTGCCCGGGTCATCGCCAAAGCCGAAGCCATCACCGCCGGTCATCGCGACGCGGCGGCATACCGGCCCGGAGCCATCCTGTGACGATCGGGCACACGAACGAATAGAGTGGCATCGTGCTCCTCGACATTCCTGATGCAACCCACATCCATTCGGGCAAGGTTCGCGACCTCTACCTGCGCGGCGACGGCAACCTGCTGATGGTGGCTTCGGATAGAATCTCGGCCTTTGATTTCGTGCTCGAGCCAGGCATCCCCGACAAGGGTGAGATCCTCACCCGGATGTCGTTGTGGTGGTTCGAACAGCTGGTCGACCTTGTGCCCAATCATGTGGTGTCGACCAAGGTGCCCGCGGTGGTCGACGGACGCGCGTTGGTCGTCGAAAAGCTCGACATGTTCCCCGTCGAATGCGTTGCGCGCGGCTATCTGGCGGGCTCCGGGCTGATCGACTACCGGGCGACCGGACAAATCTGCGGCGTCGGCCTTCCCGACGGCCTAGTCGACGGTTCGGCGCTGCGGGCCCCGATCTTCACGCCCGCAACCAAGGCCGAACTCGGTGAACACGACGAAAACGTCTCCTATGAGGCCATCGAGCAGACGATCGGTGTAGACGACGCAGCCGCATTGCGTGCACTCACCCTCAGCATCTATGCGCGGGCAAAGTCGATCGCCGGTGACCGGGGAATCATTCTCGCCGATACCAAACTCGAGTTCGGTCGCCGAGCGGACAGCACGATTGTCCTCGGCGATGAGGTGCTGACTCCGGACTCGTCTCGTTTTTGGCCCGCTGACACCTATGCGGCCGGGCGTCCGCAACCGTCATATGACAAGCAATTCGTACGCGACTGGCTCACGTCTGCGCCAAGTGGATGGGACCGCGCAAGCAACCAGCCGCCGCCACCGCTGCCCGAAGAAATCATCGCGAAAACACGTGAACGTTATGTGCGGGCATACGAACAACTGTCTGGGCAGGCGTTCTGAGCTGAGCGGGGATAGTCTTTGAAGAATCTGACAAACACTCGAAGGAGCACCACGGTGGCCAACCTGTCCGCATTCCTCGAAGATTCCGCTGCAAACTATCCAGAACGCATCGCGGTTGTGCTTGGCGATACGCGGTTGAACTACGCGCAGGTCAACGGCGCCGCCAACCAGGTTGCGAACCTGCTGGTCGCGAAGGGCATTGAACCCGGCGACAAGGTGGCGCTCTCGTGTCCCAACCTTCCCTACTTTTCGATCGTCTATTACGGCATCCTCAAGGCCGGGGCGACCGTCGTGCCGCTCAATGTGTTGCTCAAGGGCCGTGAGGTGGCTTACCACCTCGATGACTCTGATGCCAAGGCGATCTTCGCGTTCGAGGGCACACCCGAACTCCCGATCGGACAGGCCGCGTGGGACGGGTTCAACGCCACTGACAGCTGCACCGAGTTCTTCATCATCACCGCCGACCCGACCGGCGAGTCACCGATTGAGGGCGCCACGACCTTCGGCAAGGCTGTCGGCGCGCAATCACCTGAGTTCAAGACCGTCGAAACTGACGACGATGACACCGCGGTGATCCTCTACACCAGCGGCACCACCGGCCAACCCAAAGGCGCCGAATTGCGGCATCGCAACATGGCTTCGAATGCGCTCAAGGGCGAGGCGTTGTTCCATGCCGATAAGGACAGGCCCGACACCTACCTGTGTGTGTTGCCGCTGTTTCACTCGTTTGGCCAGACCGTCATCCAAAACAGTGCCTTTGCCTACGGTGGCACCGTCGTAATGTTGCCGCGATTCGAAGCCCCCGCAGCTCTTGCCCTGATGCTCAAAGAGAGCGTGACGTTCTTTGCCGGCGTACCGACCATGTATTGGGGTCTGCTCAGCGCACTCGATGAGAATGTCGACGTTAAGGCCCTCGCCGACAACCTGCGCATCGCAGCCGCCGGCGGCTCTGCGTTGCCGGTCGAGATCCATCGACAGTTCAAGGACCGCTTCAAGGTGACGATCGCCGAGGGCTATGGCCTCTCGGAGACCTCTCCGGTGGCGAGCTTCCTTCCGTACGGTGCCGAGGCGCGACCCGGCTCGATTGGCAAACCGATTCCGGGCGTCGAGATGAAACTCATTGATGATGACTGGAATGATGTCACCGAGATCGGTGGGATCGGCGAGATCGCCATCAAGGGCGACAACATCATGAAGGGCTACTACAAGCGTCCCGAAGCCACCACCGAGGCGATTCACGGCGACTGGTTCCGCTCGGGCGACCTCGCCAAAATGGACGAAGACGGTTATTACTTCATCGTTGATCGTTCCAAAGACATGATCATTCGTGGCGGCTACAACGTTTATCCGCGTGAGATCGAAGAGGTTTTGCTCACTCACGAGGCCGTATCGCTGGTTGCAGTCATCGGCGTCCCGCATGAATCCCATGGCGAGGAAATCAAGGCAGTCGTCATCAAAAACGAGGGTGATGCCACCACCGAGGAAGAACTCATCGCATGGGGCAAAGAACAGATGGCCAACTACAAATACCCGCGTCTGATGGAGTTCCGCGACGAATTGCCGATGACCAGCACGGGCAAGATCCTCAAGCGCGAACTGTCCTAGGTCGCGTGGCACGGCGGTTATTGCCGGTTTTAGCCGCTGCATAAACGAGTGGCGCGTATTGACCAACCGGTGGCGCATATTCGGGCATTTCGCTACCGGATGGGCCCGAAACTGCGCCACTCGGGTAGGCCAATACGCAAACGATAGACTTCCAGCAGCCCGTATGACCTGATTCCCTAGGAGTTCCTGTGGCCCGCGTCGTCGTTGACGTCATGCTCAAATCCGAGATTCTTGACCCCCAAGGCAAGGCGGTGCACGGAGCCCTGCCGCGTATGGGGTTCTCGGGCATCAGCGACGTCCGCCAGGGCAAAAGGTTCGAACTCGTTGTCGATGAGGTTGACCTCGATAAAATCAATGCGATCGCCGAGACGCTGCTGTCGAATCCGGTCATTGAGGACTACGCGGTCCATGTCGAGACAGCCGTCGGCGAGGTCGATCAGTGAAGATCGGCGTCGTCACGTTTCCAGGATCACTGGATGACATCGACGCCGTGCGTGCGATCGGATTTGCCGGCGCTGACGCTGTGTCGCTGTGGCATGGTGACCGTGACCTCATGGGCGTCGACGCGGTCGTCCTGCCTGGCGGCTTCTCCTACGGTGACTATCTGCGGTGTGGTGCGATTGCACGCTTCGCGCCGATCATGGACACCATCGTGGCCGCTGCTGAGGGCGGTATGCCGGTGCTCGGCATCTGCAACGGCTTCCAGATCTTGTGCGAATCCCACCTGCTGCCCGGGGCGCTGATCCGCAACGATCATCGTAAGTTCGTGTGCCGTGACCAGCGGTTGCGCATCGACAACGCGAATTCGGCGTGGACCACGTCATACGAGGCGGGTCAAGAGATCGTCGTACCGCTCAAGAACGGCGAAGGGGGCTATGTCGCAGACGAAAGCACCCTCGACCTCCTTGAATCAGAAGGTCGCGTCGTCGCCCGCTACCTCGGGGCGAATCCTAATGGCTCGATGCGTTTCATCGCCGGCATCAGCAATGAGCGCGGCAACGTTGTCGGGCTCATGCCGCACCCCGAGCATGCCATTGAAGACCTTTGCGGGCCGGGCACTGACGGCCTCGGATTTTTCACGTCGGTAATGCAGAGCCTGGCGGTGAGCTGAGGTGGAACTGCCAGTTGGGTGGTCGATCCTGCTCATCGTGGTTGCGTTGTGGAATCTCATTATCTGGCCGCAGTTCTTCAAACGCGTGGCTCGTGATGACCGTGCACGCGACGCCGACGGCAACCCGACACGGTTTTACACGGTGCATGTCGTGCTGGTCGGCGTCTCGTTGGCGCTTGGCATTTCGGTCGGCCTCTTGGGCATCCTGGCCGTCGTCTCGCGCTGAAACTCCGGCGGTGTGGGAGGCGGTGCACTAGCAGGTCGACGCGAGATCGGTCGTTGCGTTCGAGGCGCGAGCCCGTTTTGATGCGGGGTCAGTTGGCCCACCTGTGCCCGCAGTCGGCTCATCGGTCGGCTCGCCTGTGGGCGCTGCTGCATCGAGTCCTTCCGAAGTGATGATCGCTTTGTCGACGAGGTCGCGAATCTTTGTGAAGTCGGGGTTCCCGGTGTTGATCAGTGGCGGCACGAACGATGTTGTCGTGATTTTGGTTCCGCGCGTCTTCAGGGCCAAATCGATAAACAAATCGAGTTCGGAGGCCGGAATGTCGGTCTGGAGCATCTGTTGGCTTGATGCCGACAACTTTTGCGCATTGAATAAGACCTTTTGCGGACTGAGTTGTTGCAGCATGGCGCTCATGACGCACTTTTGGCGACCCATGCGGACATAGTCGTCCGATCCGGTACGGCTGCGGGCAAACCACAGCGCGTGATAGCCGTCGAGGTTTTGAAAACCCGGCTCGATCCAACCCTTCGGCGGGCCCACAACCCCGTCGATCGGGATTCGGTCCTGGACGTTGATATTGACACCGCCGACAGCATCGACAAGTTTGTCGAAGCCGCGCATGTTGATCAGGATGTGGTAGTTGATGCGGAGTCCGGTGATCTCCTCGATGGCCCCAATGGTTGCGGTCATTCCCGGTTCAGCATCGCCGGGGAAGAGATCGGGTCGGCCCGCCGCCGTCGTATAGACCGCGTTGAGCAGGCAGTCAGCGCAATTGAATCCCGATGGATAGAGCCCGCGCATCGGTGAGTCTTTGGGGAAGGGCACGTTTTGCAGGTTGCGCGGAAGGCTGATGAGCGCGCTCCGGCCAGTTGCACGGTCGACACTCAGCACGGTCATAGAGTCGGGCCGCAAACCGAATCGGTCCTTGCCCGAGTCGCTGCCCATCAACAAAATGTTGTATCGGCCCTGTTGTGGTGCAGAGGTTTGCGTAGCGACAAAGACGTCCTTGACGACTTCGCGTGGAGCATTGACCAATTGGGTCGCCAAAAACACCGCCCCCACAGCTGCCAGGGTCACCGCGGTATTGAAAACGGTCAACACGGCTGCTTCGGGTCGGCGGAGTCGACTGTGCCAGCCGATGCGCCATGTGTGGGCAAACAACAACAACCAGGATGCTCCCAAGACCACGACGGCGACGCGGACCACGGTCAGAAAGTCCACGTCCGTGAGCATGCCCAACGCCATGGTGCGATGGAAGATCGCCAGATAGGTAGCGGCGACGAGAGCGGCCAACACGAGGGCCCATACGATCAAGGCAATACGCCCGAGCCGTTTGTGTCCGGTCATCAACTGTGCCGAACCCGGTACCAGAACGGTCATCGCCGACAAACTCATGGCGCGCCGGAAAAGCAAGCGTGGCGAGTGCTGTTGATGGCCTGTTTGGTGGGAGCCGAAAAGTTTGGCGCGATGTGACATGGCTTGGCTGAGTTTAATACACCGGTGTGTGCGATGTCGCATTCGCACGATAGCGATGATGGTGTCCGGCACTGATAGTCTGTAAGCAATGCAGCTCCGGTCGATGGAGCGCTTTCTATGCCCGACAGATGGTGTGCAATCCCGCACGGCCAGGAATGATCGGGCTTCTCCTTAAGTCTGTGAGTTCTTTGACTAGCCGTAATCCGCGCGAAAGCGCCATGTCCACTTTTTCTGCCTTCAACCTCGATGACCTTATGGTGCGCACCCTTGCGCGCCAAGGCATCACCGTCCCCACTCCGGTCCAGCAGGTCGTCATACCCGATGCTCTGGCCGGTAAAAACGTTCTCGGTCGTGCCCGAACGGGCTCGGGCAAGACGTTAGCCTTCGGTTTGCCGATCCTTGCCGCTCTCGCCGGCCGTCAAAGCCGACCCAAAGCGCCGCGTGGACTCATTATTTTGCCCACACGTGAGCTTGCCAATCAGGTCCGCGAAGTTCTTGACCCCCTCGCCGACGCGTTGGGCCTTCGGCTGGCGACCGTCTATGGCGGCACCTCGTATGACCGCCAGATCAAAAGACTGCGCGCGGGCGTCGATATCGTTGTCGCCACTCCGGGCCGCCTTGCCGATCTGATCGAACGCCGCGCGGTCACCCTTGATGACATCGAGGTCACCGTGCTCGATGAAGCAGATCACCTGTGCGACCTGGGTTTCTACAAGCCGATCGATGCATTGTTGACCAAAACTCCCACCGGTGGACAACGCCTTCTGCTGTCGGCCACACTCGACGGCGACGTGAACCGGCTCGTCAAGCGTCACCTACCCCAGCATGTGTTGCACGAATGCGATCCGAGCGAAAGCCAGCACGTCTCGATGGAACACCACGTGTTGGTGACCGAAGGCACTGACAAGGTCGCCACGACCCGTGAGCTGCTGCAGGCCAACCCGCGCTCGATCGTGTTCACTCGTACCCGTCGCGGTGCATCCAACCTTGCGAAGCGTTTGACTCGTGACGGCGTCGTTGCGGTTGACCTGCATGGTGATCTTTCGCAGCGGGTTCGTGAGCGCAACCTCAAACGCTTCAGCGATGGCGATGCCACCGTTGTCGTGGCCACCGACGTCGCGGCTCGCGGCATCCATGTGGACCACGTCGGTCTTGTTGTGCACTATGACGTTCCAGCTGAACCGAAGGCTTATTTGCACCGCTCGGGCCGGACGGCAAGGGCCGGCGAATCGGGCACCGTCATCACTATGACCACCCGTCAAGACGTTGGCGACGTCGTACGTTTGCAACAAAAAGCAGGCGTTGAAGCACGTCATCATAAGGTGCATTCCATGGCGCGTCCGATGACTGCCGAATCGATGTCTGGTGCCGGCGATGTCGCGCCCCAGGTCGGTGCCGGCAGCAAGTCCGGCGGCGGCAAGGGTCGTCCCGGCGGTGGCCGTCGCAATGGCGCGCCGCAAGGCGGGTACGCCCGAAGCGGCAACGCAGGTGGCAACCGTGGTCGCTCCGGTGGACGTTCGCGTTCATACAGCAGCAGTTCCCACTAGCCGAACCGGCTGCCCCACACCGTAACGTCATCCCGCACGTGGACCCCAGTCCGCGTACGGGATGACGTCACGGGCTAGGTAGCGGACAGCCCGCCGGCAGCGCAAGCCGCCGCTGCGCCCTATTCTCAGTGCATGCATCAGCGGGTTCCGATAGCCAAACGCGTGGCGTTGCTGGGCCCGGCCTTCGTGGCAGCCGTTGCCTATGTGGACCCGGGCAACGTCGCCACCAACGTCACGGCCGGCTCGCGCTTCGGATACACGCTCGTCTGGGTTGTGGTGCTAGCCAACGCAATGGCTGTTCTCGTGCAATACCTGTCGGCCAAGCTCGGGATGGTCACCCAGAAGTCCTTGGCATCCCATGTGGGGGAGTACCTGCCCACCGGCCCACGCGTTGCCTACTGGTTGCAGGCCGAACTGATTGCCATCGCTACCGATGTCGCCGAGATCATCGGGGGTGCGATCGCGCTCTACCTGCTGTTCGACCTGCCGCTGCTGTGGGGCGCGGCCGTCACGGCTGTGATTTCGATGGCCATCCTCAAACTTGGTGACAATCGCGGGCAGACCGTTCTCGAGCGCACCATCATTGCGTTCTTGGGCATGATCGCGGTTGGTTTCACCGCCGGTATTTTTGTGCGCCCCCCCACCGTCGACGCGCTCGCCGGCGGACTCATCCCGGCCTTTGCCGGTGTTGACAGCGTGCTGCTGGCGTCAGGCATCATCGGCGCGACGGTAATGCCGCATGTCATCTATCTGCATTCGAGTTTGACGATCGACCGTCTGGGTGCCCGCGGTCGGAACGTATCCATCCCGCAATTGTTGTCAGCAACTCGTCTCGATGTGGTTTTGGCGCTGATTCTGGCCGGTCTGCTCAACCTGGCGCTGCTGGTCGTTGCCGCAACGAGCCTCTATGGAGTGCCCGGTACCGACACACTTGAAGGCGTGTATGGCCTCATCTCGAGCGAACTCGGTGCCGGTGTGGCGTTGCTGTTTGCTGTTGCCCTTCTAGGTTCGGGCCTTGCCTCGACCTCGGTGGGTTGCGCCGCTGGCGCCGAGGTTATGGCCGGTCTGCTGCGCCGCCGGGTGCCGGTGGTCGTTCGTCGCATTGTTACCACGATTCCCGCGTTCATCGTGTTGGCGCTGGGCGTCGGACCGAGCTATGCGCTTATCGCTTCCCAAGTGGTGCTTTCGATCGGTATCCCGTTTGCGTTGGTCCCGTTGGTGGTGCTGACGTCACGCCGCGCGGTGATGGGTGAATACGTCAACCGGCGCGGTACAACCATCGCGGCGGTTGCCGTGGCGGTGCTGGTGATTGGTCTCAACGTGTCGCTAATTGTGTTGACCGTCTCCAACTGACCCATGGCGGGTGCTTTAAGAACGGTGCTGGGTGTTCAACCGATGGCGACAAGCGTCACGGCGATGGCAGCAAGTCCGAGGCCGACGCCTTGCATGCGGTGTATGCGTTCGCGCAGGATGACGGCCGCCAGAACCACGGTCGTGGCCGGATAAAGCGAGGCGATGACCGATACGATTGACAGTAAGCCCTCATGGGTGGCCAACAAGAACGCGCCAGTCGCCAGTGCGCCGAGCGGCCCCATCGTCAGCGCTGGCAAAGAGCTTCGGTCACGCGGCACCCATGGCTCGCGCAACGCGACTGCGAGCACGACGACGGCCACGACTGCTGCCACCTGCATGGCGGCGATCGGCATCAGTCCGGCATCGGCGTCGACCTGACCGATGAGGACGAACAGCGAACCGAATCCGAGCCCGGCCAAGACGCCGTCAAGCACGCCTCCACGGGGTGCAGCACCGTCCTGCGTGTCGCCGGTGGTGTGGATGTGATGCTCGGTGACTTTGGAGATGAGATAGATGGCCGGCAGCGCCAGTATGATTCCGACGACCGCCAACACGCTCGGCCGATCGCCCAGGGCGACACCCACGGCCACCGGCAATAAAGCAGAGCCGATTGCCGAGATTGGCGCGACAACAGCCATCCGCCCACTGGACAATCCGCGATATAGGAACGCCGCACCGACCCCGGCGCCGATACCGCCGCCTAACGCCCAAAGCCAGTCAGCTTGAGTGACGGTGCCGGTAATGATGAGGCCGAAAATAAAGGCGAACACGGCCGAGGAGGCCTGGCCGACAACGGCGATTTGCCACGGAGAGGACTTCTTGGAGAACAATCCGCCCAAGAAGTCAGAAACACCATACGACAATGCAGAAACCAGGGCGAAGATGACAGACACGAGCGGACTCTATCGTTTGGTCATCGCTAACATGTGAGCCATGGCCATCAATGAGGACGGACAGGAACGTGACCGGCTGATGCGAATGGCCGAAAGCGTGGACAGCCGGTCACGCGAAGCCGCATCGCAGGTGGCGCAGGTGTTGGCACTGGCTGTGCGCGCCCTGCGCCTCCCGACCGCCGCGGTATTCATGCTGCCGCTGCCTTTCATCGCGGTGACCGCGCTGGTTTCGGTGACCGGCGGTGGGGCCGGCCGGATAATCGGTTTGGTCCTCACGGTCGCGATGCTGTTGGTCAGTGCGGTGTTTTGGGGGCGTCGCCATCGCATCCAGCAAGCCGTCGATGATCCCGATCGGCTGGCATCGGAGCTGGCGATCATGATCAGCCTCTCGGACAGGACCGGCGAGACTCGCACGGTTTTCGCTCAAATCACCGGTGGCGGATGGCAGGTGTTCTCGCGGCTCAAAGGTTTATGGAATGCGGCTGGAATGACCGGTCGATGGATCGACGACGTGTCCGACCTGCGCCGCGCCCGCTACTTCGCGCCGCCCAAGATCGGTACAACTATTGCGGTCACGATGGCGGCGCTGTGGCTCATCCCGATTTCGATGGTGGTTTGCCTGGGTGTGGTGATCGCCAAAGTTGCCGGCACGCTTTAAGAGGTGCGGCGGCGCAAAGTCAGTGAAGCCATCGCGATAGCGGCAGCCATACTACCGGCCAGGACCGCAAAGTCGACCCACATCCCATGGGTAAACCCACTGCTGGTCGTCGCATCGGTGAACGCGTCGGTTGCATAGCTCAACGGAAGCGCCGTGGAGATCCAGTACAGGGCATCGGACATCTGATTGCGCGGCGTGAGCAGACCGCACAGCAAGATCTGCGGCACGACGACCAGGGGCATGAACTGCACCGCCTGGAATTCGGTGACCGCAAAAGCAGACATCAACAAGCCGAGCGCGGTGCCCAGCAATGCATCGAGTACAGCGAAAACCACGATCACCCACGCGGACTCGACCTGCAATCCGAGCACCCAGATCGCAAAAGCAGCGGAAACGAGTGCCTGTATGAGTCCGGCGAGCGCAAAAGCCAACGCATAGCCACCGATCAGTTCGCCGCGCAATAGCGGCGTCGTCAACAAGCGCTCAAGGGTTCCGGAGGTGCGTTCACGAACCATCGTGATCGAGGTGATCAAGAACATAATGATGAACGGGAAAAGGCCAAGCATTTGTGGACCGATGCGGTCGAAAGTCGCCGGATCGCCGCCGTAGACGTATTTGAAGAGTAGTAAAAGCACTGACGGCATCACGATCAGCAGCACCAGACTTCGCCGGTCGTGGATGAGTTGCTGAAGCACTCGCAGCGCGGTGGCCAGCATGCGTCGGGTGCTCAAATCGGTTGCCTCTCTGCGAGGATGAGGAACGCCTGCTCTAGGTCGTTGGCACTGGTTTGGGTGCGCAGCTCATCTGGGGTCGCGTCGGCGATCACTGCGCCCGACCGCAGGAGCAGGACGCGATCACAGCGAGCTGCCTCGTCCATCACATGACTGCTGACCAGGAGTGTCTTGCCGTTGGCGGCCAAGTCACCGAAAAGTTGCCACAGGTCGCGTCGCAGCACCGGATCGAGGCCGACGGTCGGTTCATCCAGGAGGTAGAAGTCGGGGTCGGCTAACAGGGCGGCGGCAAGTGAGACCCGGGCGCGCTGCCCGCCGGACAGTTCACCGACGAGTGTGGCGGCCTTGTCGGCCAACCCAACCTGTTTGAGTGCGGTATGGACACCCGCACGGTCGGTGCCAGCGATGGCGCCGAAATAGCGCAAATTCTGTATGACGCTCAGGTCCGGATAGGCCGAACTCGATTGAGTCACATAGCCCACCCGTTGCCGCAAGGGCGCCGTTCCGGCCGGTTGTGCCAAGACCTCAACGTTTCCTGAGCTGATTTTCTGGATGCCGACAAGGCAGCGGATCAACGTCGTTTTTCCGGAGCCGCTCGGGCCGATAAGTCCGGTCACGCACCCAGAGGCGATGTCGAGCGACAACGAGTCGAGCACGACGTTGCCACCGCGTACGACCTTGAGGTTGCGGACCTCGGCTGCCGGCTTGGTTCCCACCTACTGAATATAGAAGGCCTGAGCCAGCGGCGTCGCCCCGACCACCCGGCGCCGTAACGTCATCCTGGGCGAGGCCGCTGGTCCGCGGACGGGATGACGGTTCGGCGGGGGGGTGGGGGTGCGGGT
>JBBSRT010000017.1:0-16175 GCA_038242765.1 Propionibacteriales bacterium | reverse complement strand
GGTCAGCCGCATTATTTAAGTGGTACCCCCAACGGGATTCGAACCCGTGCTACCGCCGTGAAAGGGCGGCGTCCTAGGCCGCTAGACGATGGGGGCCAGGCGCTTGCAAAGCGAACTAAGCATAAAGGGTACGGGGCGCAGCACCAAAACCGGCGCCGGGTCCCATCGGGCACACTGGAGCCATGATCGATGTGAGCGAAGACCGGTTCTTCGAACTCGTGAGCGCGGCCTTCGATGCCATCCCGACTCAGTTGAGCGACATGCTCGACAACGTGGTGCTTTTCGTCGAGGACGACGCCCCCTCGCACGACCCACATCTCCTTGGTTTGTATGAAGGTATCCCGCTGACCGAACGCGGCTTCTCGTATGGCGGCGCGATGCCCGACCGTATCTTCGTCTACCGCAATCCGATCCTGGCGATGTGCGAGACCGAAGAGGATGTGGTCCGCGAGGTACGCATCACCGTCGTGCACGAGATCGCCCACTTCTTCGGCATCGAGGATGACCGCCTGCACGAGTTGGGGTATGCGTGAACGAGGCGGCCGGCGCCCCGTCAGCCGGGCCCGTGGTCCTGCGCGCCGGCAATCGGTTCGTCACCGACGCAGACGGCATGACCACGCGGCACAGCTTTTCGTATGGCGCTCACTATGACCCAACCAATGTCGGCTTCGGCCACCTCAACGCCATCAACGAGGAAACGATCGCACCGACCCACGGCTACGGTCTGCACCGCCATTCAGGCGTCGAGATCGTGACCTGGGTGCTCGAAGGCGCCCTGCTCCATGAAGACACCACCGGCCAGCAAGGCACCATCACCCCCGGCACCGCTCAACGCCTCAGCGCCGGCAGTGGCGTCGAACACAGCGAAAGCAACGCTTCCCAAACAGCGCCGCTGCGCTTCCTCCAAATGATGCTTCGCTCGGCCAACACCGGTGCCCCTGCCTACACCGAGCGTGCCGTACCGGCCGGTGAGGGGCTCCACGAGCTGGTGACGCTCAGCGAACCCAAGGCGCGCCTGCTGCTTGCACGTTGTGGCACCGGTCGCATGCTCCACGTAGCGGCCACTGAGTTCGCGTATGTCCACGTCTGCGCCGGCAATATGTCGGTCGCTGAATACAGGCTCGGGCCCGGCGATGCGCTGCGGATGCACGGCGGCGGTTCATACGACCTCGTTGCTGGCGACCATGCCGAAGCCCTGGTCTGGCAGATGCAAGGATGAAACCATGAACATCCTCGTCCTCAACGGACCCAATCTGGGCCGCCTCGGCCTTCGCGAACCCGAGATCTACGGCACCACGACGTATGACGATCTCGTCGGCACTTGCGGACGAGCAGCCGCCGATTTGGGCGTCGAGGTCGACGTACGGCAAACCGACAATGAGTCGCAAATGATCGGCTGGCTCCACGAAGCAGCCGATGCGGGCGCACCGGTCATCATCAATGCCGGTGCGTGGACACACACCTCCATCGCGGTCCGCGACGCCGCCGCGCAGCTGCGGTCGCCCTTCGTCGAGGTGCATCTGAGCAATGTGCATGCGCGTGAGGAATTCCGGCACACGTCCTACCTGAGTGACATCGCCACCGCGGTCATTGTCGGTATGGGTGTCGAAGGCTACGTTGCAGCGTTGCGTTATCTGCGCGAGCCGACGCCGTAGTCTGGGGTTGTGAGGCCTCTAGGAGAGGCGGCGCACGAACGAGCCGTCCAGACGTTGCAGGAATCCTATGCGCACATTGGGCCGGATCAGCCGGTGCGCTTGGCTAAAAGCTCCTCCAACCTCTTTCGGCCGCGTGCCGACGTACAAACACCAGGGCTCGATGTCTCCGGTCTCGCCGGTGTCATCTCAATCGATCCCGCCGCTCGCACCGCCGACGTGCAGGGCATGTGCACCTATGAAGACCTCGTGGCGACAACGCTTCCGCATGGACTGATCCCTCTGGTGGTGCCGCAGCTCAAAACCATCACGCTCGGCGGTGCGGTGACGGGTCTGGGTATTGAGTCGACGTCTTTTCGTAACGGGTTGCCGCACGAGTCCGTCATCGAGATGGACATTCTTACCGGCGCCGGTGGCGTCATCACCGCGCGCCCCGACGGTGAGCACACCGACCTCTTCGAAGCCTTTCCCAACTCCTACGGCAGTTTGGGTTATGCGACTCGCCTGCGCATTGAACTCGAGGTGGTCTTGCCGTTCGTCGAGCTTCGCCACGTGCGCTTTGCGAGTGCGGACGCGGCCGCCCGAGCGTTCGCCGATATCGTCGAACACGGCTCGTACGAGGGCAAACGCGTCGACGCCATGGACGGTACGGCATTCAGCCCCGACGAGATATACGTATCGCTGGGGAGCTTCACCGAAACGCCGTCCTACCCGATCAGCGACTACACCGGTCAGCACATCTATTTTCGCTCGATCGCCGAACGCACCCATGACCTCCTCACGATGCACGACTACCTATGGCGCTGGGACACCGACTGGTTTTGGTGCTCGGCGGCATTCGGAGCTCAAAACCGGCTGCTACGCCGCATCTGGCCCGCGCGGTGGCGGCGCTCCGACGTCTATCATCAACTGATCGGACTTGATGCACGTTTTGGCGTCATCGACCGGCTCGACAAACTCAGACGCGTAGGCGGTCGCGAACGCGTCATTCAGGACATCGAGGTCCCCGTCGACAGGATGCCCGAATTTCTTGAATGGTTCGACGACCGAATCGGCATGCGTCCGGTTTGGCTCTGTCCGCTGCGGCTGCGCGGCGACCGTGTATGGCCGCTCTACCCGCTGGACGCGCATACGACCTACGTCAATGTCGGATTTTGGGGAACGGTCGAGGTGCCCGCAGGCAGCCCGGCGGGAATGCTCAACGCCGAGGTTGAAGCCAAAGTCACCGAGCTGGGCGGACACAAATCGCTGTATTCCCAAGTTTTCTATAACCGGGTGACGTTCAACGAGATGTATGGCACGGCGACCCTCGACTCGGTGCGTGGACGCTACGACCCGGCCGGCCGGTTGACCGGCCTCTACGAAAAGACGGTGGTGCAGCAATGAGCCAAACATCGATACACCTGACGATCGCTGGCGCGCTGGAGCGGTTGATCGAAGGTGGACTGAAGTTCCGGTTCACCGCGTATGACCGCAGTTCGGCCGGACCCCCCGATGCGCCGATCTGGTTGGAGTTGCGCAATGAACGCGGACTGTCTTACCTGCTGACCGCTCCGGGCGACCTCGGTTTTGCGCGTGCCTACATCACCGGTGACCTCGTTTTGCATGGCGCGCATCCGGGCAATCCCTATGAGGCGATGGTGTTCTTGATGAGCCAGCTGCGCTTCAAACGGCCGACACCTGGCCACGCCCTGCAGATCATGAAGTCGATCGGCTTCAGCACGCTCAAGCCGCCACCGCCACCGCCCGAGGAACACCTGCCCCGGTGGCGGCGAGCGCTTGAAGGGTTGCGGCACAGCAGGGGGCGTGACGCGGCCGTCATCGAACACCACTATGACGTGTCGAATCGCTTCTATGAGCTGGTGCTCGGGCCGTCGATGACCTACACCTGCGCGGTGTTTCCATCGGCCGATGCGAGTCTCGAGGAGGCGCAATTCGAAAAGTACGATCTCATCGCTCGCAAGCTCAATCTGCGCCAAGGACAGCGGTTGCTTGATATGGGTTGCGGCTGGGGTGGCATGGTGCGTCATGTCGCGCGTGAATACGGCGTCAAGGCGGTCGGTGTCACCCTGTCGCGTGAACAGGCCACTTGGGCGCAAGAGGCGATCAAACGCGACGGGCTCGATCATCTCGCCGAGGTCCGTTTCATGGATTATCGCGATGTGACCGAAACTAATTTTGACGCGATCAGCGCGATTGGTTTGGCCGAACATATCGGTGTTCGCAACTATCCGGGGTATTTTCGTTTCATGTATGACCACGTGCGTCCCGGCGGTCGCGTGCTCAACCACTGCATCACTCGACCCAACAATGCGGCGATCGATACCGGAGCGTTCATCGACCGCTATGTGTTCCCCGACGGCGAGCTCATTGGCGTCGGGCGCATCGTCAGCGACATGCAGGACCAGGGTCTCGAGGTGCGTCACGTCGAGGATTTGCGCGAACACTATGCGCTGACCCTTGCCAGTTGGTCCCGCAATCTCGAGGAGCATTGGGATGAATGCCTCGCCGAGGTCAGCATCGGCACGGCCCGCGTATGGGGTATCTACATGGCCGGATCACGCCTTGCCTTTGAGCGCAACGAGATCCAGTTGCACCACGTGCTCGGTGTGAAACCCGATGCAAGCGGGCGCGCCGGGCTGCCGTTGCGCCCGTCCTTTACCTGACCCGTCCCCGTCCTTCACGATTTGGGACGCTGAGGTTAACTTCCCAGCCGCAAGTCAACGAAAACGTCACAATTCGTGCGGGTAGTCGGCGGAGCGCCCTTGGAATGCCAGAATCGCGGGATTTTGTATGACCCCCGCACGGATCTCGATCGCGCGGCGAATCGTTTCGGACTGGTCCCACTCCGGCGGGCCGGCCATCACGGTCTCCAGGTAGGGCAGGATCGCTTCGCTGTTTTCCCACGTTGTGGAGTTCCAGAGATAGGACGGGCTGTGGTCAACGGCGTAATACGTGACGCCGTTGCCGACGGTGAACGAAGGTTCCGCAAACGATGTCGGTCGCGCCCAACTGAACCCCATACCGGCATCGCAAGACACATCGACGATGAGTGTGCCCGCATCAATGTTGTCGAGATCGTCGTCGACGAGGAAGGTGAGCGGGGCGGCGGTGTCCTGCAACACGCAATTGACGATGACGTCGTGATCGGCGAGGAATTTTGACAATGCCCGCTTGCTTCCGTCTTCGAGATCAACGGTGCTGCGCCGCGGATCAGAATCATCATGATCGAAGTGGACCATTTCAGCCGAGTGGATTGGCGCGCCGACGGCCGCAATGTCGCGGTTGGTGAGCACGTCGACATCGTGGATGCCGTGCGCGTTGAGGGCGGTGACGGCGCCGCGGGCGGTCGCACCAAAACCGATGACGGCCGCACGCAGACGGCGACCGTAGTCGCCGGTCGAGCCGATGATCTGGAGGGCGTGGATCACCGAGGAATAGCCGGCAAGCTCGTTGTTCTTGTGGAAGACATGTAGGTCGAAGGCGCCGCTACGGCTCCAATGGTTCATCACCTCGAAAGCGATCAAAGTCAGGTGCTTGTCGATCGCCAGTTGCGTGAGTTCGGTGTCTTGAACGCAGTGCGGCCATCCCCACAACACCTGTTTGTCGCGGAGTTGGGCGACGTCTTCGAGTTGGGGCTTGGGCAGCAGTATGACGTCGCAGTCGGCGATGAGTTCGTCGTGGCTGCCGAATCCGGCAACAAACGGCGCGAGCTGGGCATCGGTCATACCGAACCGCATTGCGTAATCGTTTTCGAGGTAGATCTGGCTGCCGAGCTCGGGGTCGATGCGGTCAAAATGCAGCGGATGGATGGGCAGACGGCGTTCGTCCTGCTTGCGCGATCGCGACATGATGCCAAGACTCAAGGTCATTGGGCTCCTTTGGTTATCCCATTTCTAACAGACCCACCGCGGATCCCACTGCGGATCCCTATGCGTTTGTGTCGCTTTGGCACCACAAACGCATAGAGATCCGATGGCAAGGGGGTGGCAAAAGGGGTTGGGCAGGGTTAGTCCAAGTCGACGATGACGGGCGCGTGATCGCTGGCGCCCTTGCCTTTTCGTTCTTCACGGTCGATCGAAGCGCCGCTGACGCGGGCCTGCAACGCCGCTGATGCCAGAACAAGGTCGATGCGCATGCCTTGCTTCTTGGGGAACCGTAGTCGCTGATAATCCCAAAACGTGTAGACCCCGGGCCCGGACGTGTAGTCACGCGTGACCTCGGCGAAGCCGGTCTCGACAAGATTTTCGTAGGCGGCCCGCTCGCGGGGGGACACATGGGTGCTGTCGGCGAAGACCTCCATGTCCCAGACGTCTTCATCGAGCGGCGCGACGTTCCAGTCACCCATTAAAGCGATTTGAACAGTTGGGTCCTCGGCGAGCCAACCCGAACCGGCTTCCGCGAACCTCGCGAACCAGTCGAGCTTGTAGTTGTAGTGTGCATGGTCGAGTTCGCGACCATTGGGCGCATACACACTCCAGATGCGCACGCCCGCGCAGGTGGCACCCAATGCGCGTGGCTCCAAGATCGCCGGTTCGCCGAAATGTGGCTGTGCCGGCCCAAACGACGTGGCCACGTCCTCGATGCCGACTCGCGAAATGATCGCGACGCCGTTCCATTGGTTGACACCAAAATGTGCCACCTCATAGCCGCGCTCGTGCAGCGGCAGCAGAGGGAACTGGTCTTCGCGGCATTTGGTTTCCTGGATGGCCAGGACATCGCAGTCGCTGCGATCGAGCCAAGCCGTGACGCGGTCGATACGGCTGCGGATCGAGTTGACGTTCCAGGTTGCAATGCGCACGCCACGACCCTACTGGTTGGGGCTACCAACCCGATGTGCGCGACCCTATTTGTTGGTGCCGAACCGCATGTAAAGCAACAGCACCACGATCGAGCCTGCCAGTGCCGCGAGCGTGCCGACCCACGTGATGCCATCAACATTGCCGGTGAACGAGTTGGCGAAGGAGCCGGCAAATACCGATCCGATCACGCCGATCAGCACGGTGACCGGTCCGCTGAGTTCTTGCCGGCCCGGGACGACAGCGCGGGCGACAAACCCCATCACTCCACCGAGGATCACCAGGAGCGACAAGCCCGTCATCCCAAAGCCCTTTCACTGGTCGTTGTCTGACGGCGTTCATCGTATAGCGCACGACCGGCGCAGCTATGTGCAGCCCGTACGGGGTGTCGCGGACTATTTTTGTGGTTCGGGAGACAGATGGGGCTCAAGCGTTCGATGATGAACCCACGCAATTCGCGCGTCACTGGAGGGGAAGCCCAATGAAGCGTTCATTTATGCATGCATTTTTTGCCGTCGTCGTGGCGGTATGTATGTGTCTGGTTGCGCTCGCCCCTGCCCAAGGTGCTGGCGCCGCTCCGATTACTCTGCCCAAGCAGCCGAAGGGTCTGCCCTTTGCATCCGCACCACCGACGAGCCCCGATTTGGCCTCGCCGTATGCGCCGCAAGTCGCATGCAGTCCGCAAGACATGGCCGGTCCGCTTAAACTTCGCGACCTGGTGTTGAAGACCTATGGGGTGGGCGGCAAAGGCAATATCGGCCGCTCTTGCAATCAGGGCGTCACCGAGCACAGCGAGGGCCGGGCCTGGGACTGGATGATCGATCCCAAGGTGAAGGCACAGAAGGCTGCTGCCGCCGACTTCCTGGCATGGCTGACCGCCGATGACGGCGCCAATGCGCGTCGCCTTGGCGTCATGTACGTCATCTACAACAAGAAAATCTGGGCGATCTACCGGGTGCGCGAGGGGTGGCGTAAAAGTTCAGGCCACACCGATCACATCCACATTTCCTTCGGTTGGGCCGGAGCGCGGGCCAAAACCTCGTTCTGGACCGGCAATCGCGCCGGGATCGACTACGGGCCATGTGCACGGTTCGCTGGACAGCCGGCCGTCTTGCGCTCGACGCCGCGCGCCACCGGGTGCTATTCGGCGGCATCGCTGGTCAAGCGCAGCAAGCAGGCAACGGTCGGGTGGGGCGCGACCAGCAGTAAGCTCAAGACGGCGCAAAAGGCGTTGAAGGTCAAGCAGACCGGTCATTTCGACAACACGACGTGGACGGCGGTCAAGGCATACCAAAAGAGCCACGACCTGCCCCGGAACGGCAGCATTGACCAGCCGACCTGGACATCGCTGGCTCCGGCGGAGTCCGCAAGTGATGTGGCAAAGGGGTACACGCCTGCCAAAGCTGCCGCATACGGGCTGAAGAACTATTCCAGATCGCCGATCGCCGAACGCGCCACCGGCAAGTCGGTGCTGTTGTTGCAGGTGGCATTGGCGATGAAACGCGCTGACAGCAACGGCTATTTCGGTCCACGCACCAAGTCCGCGGTCAAGTCGTTCCAGAAGTCGGCCCGTCTCAAACAGACAGGCACGGTAGGTGCAGCCGATTGGGCGGCTCTCGTACGGATGCGCTCAGCCGCTCCGCTGCCATGATGGAGGTATGCACGCAGATCGTAGGGACGAAGATCGCTGGGACGCCGACCGTCAGGACAGCGCCAGCCGCAGGGACGCTGACCGTCAGGACAGCGCCGGCGGAGATGCCGATCGTAAAGGTCTCGACCATACCGGCGATTCGAAGCCGCCCCCACGCCCTTTCGAGGACCCGTCAACGGGAGTCGAAAAATGGGTGACTCACGGAGTCATTGTGCTCGTGGGTCTTGCATTGGCCTTTCTGGCTTATCAGGCCGCGGCCTCGTTCCTGCCGCGCTGGTGGTCTCAGCGCATTGGCAATCAAGTCGGCGGCAGCTTTTCGTCCGGAACCCTGTGGGGACTGTTTTATGGTTTTCTCTTCACCCTGGTACCGGTGTTGTTGCTTTTTCAGGCGCGTCGATCGTTCCTCAAAGTGCGTGGACGCATTGCCGTCGTTGTGGTTTCACTGCTGCTGGCCGCCCCCAACTGGATGACTCTGTTCGTCGTCCTAGGCAACAGCAAGGCCGCCAACGCGGGGGAGCGGATCCTCGACGTCGATGCGCCTGCCTTCCGGTGGGCAACGCTTATCGGTGCCATCGCAGGTCTGCTCGTGGCGGTCGCGCTGTCTGGCATGCGGATGTGGCTCAAGCACCGCCGTCATCAGGTGCGCGACCTGCGCGGGCAGCTGAAAACCGGCCGCGACAAACCCACCGAGGGGTCCGATCCGACTCGCTGAGGGGTCCGATCCGACTCGCTGTGAGCGGCATGACGCTTTCATGTCAGACGCGCCCGATACGTTGTTCGTATGGAGGTCAGCGATGCGAACCAATAAATTTGACGTCGCCTGTTTCGGGTGCAAAACCACGGTGCGCACCGGCGAAGGCATGCTGGTGGGTCCGCAGGGCGGGTGGAAAACCTATTGCGTCAACTGCTCGCCGTGCCCGCCGGCGCGCGGTGACCACGACGGCTGGCATCGAGTGCCACTGGCGACCCTCGATTTCGAAACCACTGGCATCAATCCGTTCGCGGATCGGGTCGTCAGCTACGCGCTGATTGACGACCTCGACGTCGAATACTTCGGCTTGGTTAATCCCGGCATGCCGATCCCGACGGCCTCAGCTTCGGTGCACGGCATCAGTGACACCGACGTCGCCGAAGCGCCCGGTTCAGCTGTGGCCACAGCACAGATCGTTGCGCTCATTGACGACCTCATCGAGCGCCGTGTCGGCCTCGTGGTGTTCAATGCCAGTTACGACCTCACCATGCTGCGGGCCGAAGCCGACCGTTATGGCCTCGCTCAACCCGATTGGGCACGGCTGTTGGTAGTCGATCCGTTGGTCATCGACTGGGGCATCGAACGTGGCCGACTCGGTGCGCGCAAACTCACTGACGTTTCGGCCTACTACGAGGTCGTCATCGACAACGCCCACGACGCTGCCTGCGACGCGATTGCAGCCCGCTCCGTCGCCTACGAAATGGGACGACGACACCAACACGTCGCGATACATACACTGGCGCGTCTCCAGCATGAACAGCGCCAATGGTTTTCCGGCAGGGTCGCCAACTGGAACTCCTATGCAAACAAAAAGGGTTTGACGCTCGACAATCCCGCCGGATGGCCACTTGGCATCGCCTAGCAACGCCGAGGGGTCCCTTGCGACACGTCGAGGGGTCCCCTATGACACGGAGTTGACCCTCGCGATGATCGCGTCGGCCAGGGCGGCGGGTGCCTCTTCAGGAACCCAATGCGAGACACCGTCAAGTTCGAGGAAGCGATATGGTGCATCGACAAACTCCCCACAGCGCTGCGCCCCGGCGCGCCCCAGCGCTTCATCGCACGAACCCCACACATACGTGGTCGGCACCCGCACCGCCGGGAGTTCACCTAGATCGGCGGCCATGGCGCGATACCAGTTGAGTGCTGCGGTCAGCGCTCCGGGCTCGGATAACACACGTACATGCTCATCGACCAGGTTTGGCGGCACCGTCGCGCCAAATGTGGCACGCAAACGCTTCGAGTCGTCATCAAGCAGGAGGGCCACGGCCTTGCCTTCCTCGCGGAAGAGACCGATGTATGACGCCCGCTTCTGCTGGTCAGCATCATGACGGAGGGCCCACCCATATGCGGCCAGATGAGGCACCGATACGGCGGTCAAACTGCGAACGCGCTCGGGATAGGCCTGTGCGAGCGGCCATGCCACCGCTGCGCCCCAGTCATGACCCACTACATGGGTCGACTCCAGATCGAGTGCGTCAAGGAGCCCGATCACGTCGGCGACAAGGTGAGTCGTTGCGTAGGCGGCGACGTATTCGGGGCGCGCACCGGCACTGTATCCGCGCTGGTTGGGGGCAATCACCCAGAAACCAGCGGCGGCGAGCAGCGGTGCAACCCTCGACCAGCTTTGCGCCGTCTCGGGGAAGCCATGCAGTAGCAACACGGGCACACCATCGGCCGGCCCCAGGGTCCATACCTCGAAGGTCAGATCTCCGGCGGTCACCGCAATCGGGCCATCCATTGGTTCATCGAACTCGCTCGAGCCGCAACGCGGACACAGGCGCGGATGCGCGGATTCGGACAGCGCACCGCAGCGCGGGCATACGCGATCAAGCCAGCAGGCAGCGTCGCCACCCTCGAAGTCGGTCACCTTTCCAGTATGCCCGTCTGCGCATGCGTGATGGTCAATCGATCGACTCACCGATGCGTTCCAGCCCTTCAAGGTCAAGACGCAGCCCGGTGTCGATGTCAGGTGCGGTGCCGCCCTTGTGGTGCGGGATCCACCAGCGGTCGGAGTCGTCGACTGGCGTCTGGGGGTAGGTATCGATCGCCTCGTCAAGCAGCTCGGCCATTCGGCTGCGCAAACGCAACGTCAACGATGCACGTGTTTCGCCAGCGCCGGGCAGGATCGGCTCGCCGATGATGATTGATACGGCACGGCCACGCCGCAGCCGGCGATTGCCACTGGTGCCAGCGATGCGCTGACTTCCCCATCCGATCGTCGGTATCAGCGCAGTGCCGCGGTCGATGGCAAGCGCTGCTGCCCCTTCCTTGAACGGCCGCAAGACAAAAGAGTGACTGATGGTCGCCTCGGGGAATACGCAAATCACCTCATCGTCGCGCAACCTGTCGCGGCCGGTGCGGTAGGCGACCGCTCCAGAAGGTCGGTCAACCGGTAGGTGGCGCATCGCGCGCATCGGTGGCCCGGCGAACCTGTTGTCGAATATTTTGCGTTTGCACATGAATCGGACGAACCGGCCGCGCCGGCGGGCGGCGTATCCGATGAGCGTGAAGTCGATATAGCTGATGTGATTGCACACGATGACGGCCGGCCCGTGCATCGGTATGTGGTCACCGCCGCGGACCGAGATTCGCAACCCGAACAGCGTGTACAGCGCGGCGCCGAGCCGGTTGACCAGCCGATAGGTTCGGTCTCTATGAGGGAAGCGCGCCATGTAGTCCATTCGTAGCCAAGTGTGTACGAGATTGCACCTGGCGGGTTCGTTGGGCCAGGCAACAACGACCACTGCGGTAGGTAAACGCGAGGCAAAGCATGCAGAATCGAGCGGCTGGGCGCCGTTTGCCTACGCTGGTGGTCGTCTCGACCGCCGGGTCAGGGGCTGATAAAGGGGTCGGTGGGCTTTTCGTTTGTCGCACAGGCCGACGGCAAAAAAGGGCCACTCCCAATCTGAGTGAGCGCCGAATCGGTTGGCGTGTCGACGGCGAAGTCGAGGATGCCGGTATTGCCGCGCACACCGGCACTGGAGAACGTCATGAAATCGCCGAACCGGGCAACCCTGCCCACGATCGGACCGCTGGTCAGTTGGCGCCGGATGTCGGTCTGCCTGCCAGCTTGTGCCGCGGAGTCGAATTCCAGCGCATAGCGCACGAGTTGCCCCGACGTTGTCGGCAGCAACCCCTGCCCGAAACGCTCGTACGACTCCAACGTACCGAGCGGCTTCACCAGTTGGTGTGCCTGTGCCTTCGCGGCATCGCCTGCATCGGCGAGACTGTTCAACGCACATGCGTCACCCGACCGCACGATCAGCGCCGCTACCGACCCGCGAAGCGCGGCAAGCACACCTCGGACAGGGCGTATGTCAGCCAGTGAACGGCCGTGGTTTTGGTGTCGGGCGACCGCTTCGCGCAGGTAAGCTATGTCGTTGCTGGCGATCAACAGGTTGTCGGCGTCCACGACGGCAATGTTGCTCAACTGGTCGGTCAGACCGGGCGCCTGCCGCGCATAGTTGTCGCCAGCGGATCGCCAAATGCCGTCTTCGTTGTCGAAACCGCGGTCGGCCAGCCGTGACTCAAACCGGCCGGTGTCCACACCGCCCATACCGATGGCAAGTAATGAGCCTTGTGATGACTGGCCGAAAGCCTCCCAGCTGATCGTCGAGGGCGACCAACCGAAGAGTTCGCTCAGCTGCGGCGCTGACTTGTCGAGGATGGAGCGGTAGGACAGGTCACGCTCGTGGGCACGGTCGAGGAAGGTTTCGCGTTGCCCAACGGTCTCCAGCGACCGATCGCCGAGCACGCTGCGAGCCTTCGCCCAATCGGTGAAATATGTCAGCCGCATGTCGGGAGCAAACACCTCTGCGGCGGACACCAGGGAGGTGCGCGCATCGGGTTGGGTGCGCGAGGCGGCCCATCCGGTGGAGATGGCAATAACGGCAAGCACGGCACACACGAGCGCGATCTTGACTCGCAAACCCCGTACACCTCCTGATCTGGGACCTCACATCCACGACGAAGACTACGGGACGCATTTGACCGCAACCGTTCATCGTGTGTTCACTTGCGACCTCCCTGCCCGTCACCGGCGCAACTTAGCGTCTGTGTTGTGAACCAACCAACAAGACAACGGACAGCGAATCGCACATTGTTGCGCACCGCCCCCATGGCAGCAGCCCTGACCCTCGGGCTAGCCCTGAGTGCTTGCGGCGCGGCAAACGAACAAGCATCTGATGCCACTCAAAGTAACTTGTCCGGCACGCTCAACGGTGCTGGCGCCAGCTCACAGGAAGCGGCCAACGCCGCCCTGACTCAGGGCTTCCAAACCGCGAACCCCGACGTCACCGTCAACTATGACCCGGTCGGTTCGGGCAGCGGCCGCGAGCAGTTCATCAAGGGCGGCATCGCTTTCGCCGGCACCGACTCGATCCTCGACGACGAGGAGCTCGTCGCGGCTGCCGAGCGCTGCGCCAGCGAAGTGGTCGAGGTGCCCACCTATGTAAGCCCAATCGCGATCGTCTTCAACGTCGATGGCATTAAGGACCTCAACTTCACACCCGAGGTCATCGGCGCGATCTTCGCCGGCAACATCACCCGGTGGGATGATCCCAGGATCGTTGCCGACAACCCGGATGCGAAGCTGCCCGGCGGCGACATCACGCCGGTCCACCGCTCCGATGAGTCTGGTACGACCGGCAACTTCACCGAATACCTGGATGCCACCTCGAGTGGCAGTTGGGACAAGGGTTCGGTCGAGGTGTGGCCGTATCGCAGCGGCGAAGGCGCCGAAGGGACCTCCGGTGTCGTCTCGGCGGTGAAAGGCGGCAAGGGCACGATCGGCTACGTCGACGCGAGCCAGGCCAAAGACCTGGGTGTAGCGAAGATCAAGGTCGGCGAGGAATTCGTCGCCTACAGTCCCGAAGCCGCGGCCAAAGCGCTTGACGTCTCCAAGAAGCTCGACAACCCGAGCGCCGCAGTATTGACCTACGAGCTCGATCGCACGACCACCGAGCCGGGTGCATACCCCCTGATTCTCGTCTCCTACCAAGTGGCCTGCACCACCTATGCCGATGCCGAAACCGCCGAGCTCGTCAAAGGCTGGTTGACGTATGCGACAGGTCAGGACGGCCAAACGAAGTCCGCAGCCGGTGCGGGTTCTGCTCCGATCTCGACTGAACTCTCCGACAGGATCAACGCCATCGTTGCCAAGGTCGGGAAGTCCTGATCCCACCTCCGCCCCGATCTCTATGCGGTTGCGGTGCCATAGCAGCCCAAACGCATAGAGATACCGAAGAAGGCCAGCAGAAAGGAAGCCCGTGCCCGCAACCGTGACCGTGACTCAAGCAGCAGCCCCCGTCACCCAACGCGGTGACCGCATCTTCGCTCGGCTGTCATTGAGCGCCGGCCTGCTGATCCTGGTGATCCTCGCCGGCGTCGCGGTCTTCCTCACCATCGAAGCGATTCCGGGCATCACCGCCACACCCGAAGAGGCGAGCAACCTCAACGGCGGAACCTTTTGGCAATACGTATGGCCGTTGGTCTACGGCACCGTGTTCGCCGCTGTGATCGCCCTCATCATCGCCACCCCGCTGGCAATCGGGGTCGCGCTGTTCATCTCGCACTACGCTCCGCGCCGCGTCGGCCAGTTGATCGGCTACCTGATTGACCTGTTGGCAGCCGTACCCAGTGTCGTCTTCGGACTGTGGGGCATCGCCTACCTCGCCGGCGAATTGACCCCGCTGTTTGCGTGGCTCACCAACAACCTGGGCTGGATCCTATTCTTCAACACGACCCCTGCGGGTACCTCATACGCGCTTTCCTCGACCGGCCGCACAATCATGACCGCCGGCATCGTTCTGGCCATCATGATCCTGCCGATCATTTGCGCCATCTGTCGCGAAGTCTTTCTGCAGAGCCCGCGCCTGCATCAGGAAGCGGCACTGGCGTTGGGAGCGACGCGCTGGGAGATGATTCGTATGACAGTCTTCCCGTATGCACGCTCCGGCATCGTGGGCGCGATCATGCTCGGGCTGGGTCGTGCCCTGGGCGAGACGATGGCGGTGGCGATGGTGCTGTCGGCCAGTGGGGTGGTTAGTGTCCGGCTGCTGAGCTCGACGAACCCGTCCACGATCCCGGCAAACATCGCCCTGGGCATCAAGGAAGGCAGCGGCCTCAACATCAACGTGTTGATCGGCAGCGGCCTCGTTCTCTTCATCATCACCTTTGTCGTTAACTTTGCGGCTCGCGCTGTTGTGAACCGGCGCAAAGAGTTCTCAGGAGCCAATTGATGAGCATTCAGGCGCCACCGAGCAGGCCCCGGCCGCCTGCACATCGACCGGTCTCGAACCGTGAACGGTCACCATCGACCGCACCGGCGTTGACAGCCAACCGGCTGCCGTCATGGGCCACTAAAGCCGTCATGGGCGCCGCGGCAATGACAGCGCTGGCTCTCTACATCACCACCGGTCTGATCGCGGCCGTTGCGACCGGCTGGCTTATTACCGTGGCGGCACTGCCGCTGTGGTCGCTGCTGATCGAAGGGCGCCGCAAAGCCATTGATCGCCTCGCCAGCGCATTGATCGCGAGCTCATTCGTGCTGGCGCTCATACCGCTGATCTCGATCGTATGGAAGGTGCTCGAGGAGGGCAGTTCGGCGCTCGGTATCAACTTCTTGACGTTCTCGATGCGCAACGTGGTCGGCGAAGGCGGCGGCATCTATCACGCGTTGGTCGGCACGCTCCTGATCACTATCGGCGCCGCGGTGATCTCGATCCCGATCGGGCTGTTCACCTCGATTTATCTTGTCGAATACGGCAACGACAACCGCTTGTCGCGGTGGATCACGTTCTTGGTCGACGTCATGACCGGTATCCCCTCGATCGTGGCCGGGTTGTTCGCGTTCGCGCTGTTCGCGGTGTTCTTCGGCCCGGGTGTGCGTATGGGCCTGGGCGGATCGGTCGCCTTGTCGGTGCTGATGATTCCGGTCGTGGTGCGCTCGTGTGAAGAGATGATCAAACTCGTCCCGGCGGAGTTGCGGGAGGCCGCATATGCCCTCGGGGTGCCCAAGTGGCGCACCATCATCAAGGTCGTGCTGCCCACCGCGCTGGCCGGGATCGTGACCGGTGGGACACTGGCCATCGCACGGGTCATCGGCGAGACCGCGCCGCTGCTGCTGATCGCCGGCACCACCGCCTCGGTCAACTTCAACATGTTCGACGGCCGAATGCAGACCCTGCCGGTGTTTGCGTTTTCGCAACAAAGCTCGCCGGGCGCGTTCGGTGCGGCGGCCCTCGAACGCGCCTGGGGTGCCGCGCTCGTCCTCATGATCATCGTGATGGTGCTCAACCTGATCGCCCGTCTCATCTCCG
>JBBSRT010000016.1:0-16910 GCA_038242765.1 Propionibacteriales bacterium | reverse complement strand
TCAAACGACACCTATTTCGAGGACGAGGCCGGTTATCGGATCCGGCGCGACACCTTTGAGTTGCAAGACATCCAGTTCACGACCGAGGAAGCAGCAGTTGTCGGATTGGCAGCCCAGGTTTGGCAGCATGCGGGTCTGGCGAGCCAGTCCTCCGACGCGGTGGTCAAACTCAAGGCGGCCGGCGTCGTCATCGACCCGAGCGCTTTGACCATTGTCGAACCGCAACTGTCAGCCAACGAGCCCTCTTTTGATCGTATGTGGGAAGCGGCCACCGGCCGCATTCAGGTAACTTTTAGTTATCAACGGCCCGGTCAGAAGGTAGAAACAAGACGCATACAGCCCTGGGGCGTCTTCTCGTGGCACGGCCGCTGGTACATGGCAGGCTACGACCTGGATCGTGCAGCCTCGAGAGTGTTCCGCCTGTCTCGCGTGTCCGGGGAAGTGCTGCTGGTCGGCGATCCGGGCGCCTACGACATCCCCAAGGACACCGACCTTCGGGCGATCGCGCAGGCTTTATTTCCGCAACCAGCCATTGACGCTGCAACGGTTCGGGTGCGCACCGGACGCTGTCAGGACCTGCGTAGACGGGCCGAGAACATCACCGCGGTCGACGATCAATGGGATGAGATCGCGGTGAACTACGCATCGCCTTGGCAGCTGGCCGCTGAAATCGCTTCGTTCGGGCCCGATGCGGTCATCATCGAACCACCCGACGTGCGCGAACAGGTCATAGCCAATCTTTGTAAAGCCGCCGAGATCGGCGCCAACTCGTGAGCGTGTCGCAAAATCAGGTGGCGCGCATGCTTGCGCTCGTGCCCTACCTACGCAACCGGGGCGGCATACCGGTCGACGAGGTGGCGCGCGACTTCGCGGTGCCGCGGCGGCAAATCGTCAAAGACCTCAACATTTTGTGGTTTTGTGGCTTGCCCAACGCGTTCCCTGGCGACATGATTTCCATTGACATGGATGCCCTCAGAAGCGAGGGCGTCGTCATCTTGAAGGATGCCGACTTCTTGCCCAAACCCGCGCGGCTGACCCCCTATGAGGCGGTCGCGCTCATCGTTGCTCTGCGTACCATCCGCGCTACGGCCTCGGCGGACCTGGCGCCTGTCATCGCCGGCGCATTGACAAAGCTCGAAGAGGTGAGCGGAGAGGTTGCCGCAGCACCCGTCGACGTCCATGTCGAAGCGGTCGATCCGCAAATCCAGAAAACCCTCGAGGATGCCTTGGCCGATCAGGTGCGCGTCACGATCGGATACACCACGCCGGCACGCGACGAAGAGAACACGCGCGACATCGATCCACTGCGCATGTTTGCCGCTCAAGGCAGAGTTTTTGTTGAAGCCTGGTGTTATCTCGCCGACGACACGCGCCTGTTCCGCCTTGATCGCATTGTGAGTGCAGAAGCGACGCAGACAGCGACGCAACCGCATAGCCACAAACCGCGCGACCTGTCCAGCGATCTTTTCGAAGTTAGCGACGACACGCCATGGGCGATCCTGGAGTTGTCGCCGCCGGCGCATTGGCTGGCCGAGTACTACACCGTGGAGAGCCTTGGCGAGCCCGTCGACGGCATCTGGACTGTCAGACTGTTCGCCAACGGCATGGGCTGGCTGCGTCGTCTCGTGATGAAGAACGCCGGGGCCGTCCGGGTCATCGAACCCACCGCTCTTGCCGACGATATTGCCGAAAACGCCCGGCTCGCATTGGCCGCGTACGATGGAACTCACCTGAAACAAAGGACTGACTGATGCCTAATCTGGGAACCACCGAGATCCTGCTGATTCTTGCGGTGGTGATTTTGCTATTCGGCGCCAAGAAACTACCCGAGCTTGCACGAGGCTCAGGGCGAGCTCTGCGCATCTTCAAGGCTGAGACCAAGGGTCTGCACGACGACGACAGCACTGAGCGCGACGCTCTCGAACCCGGCGATTCGACGAAGTCGCCGCTCGTGGATCCCCACAAGCCGCCCGTGGTCGACCCCGACAAACACGAAGCCTAAGTGGCGTTGTCACGGTGGCGTAGGGCCTCGCGGTCTGCGCCGGCCGATGGCACCATGCCGTTGGTGGCGCACCTGCGCGAGTTGCGCCAACGACTGATCAAGGGTTTGGTCGCGATCGTGATCATGACGATCGTGGCATGGAACTTCTACGATCCGCTGCTTGATGTGCTGACACGTCCTTTCGAGATCGCGATAGGACATCTGGAAAACCGGCGTGACCTCAATGCTGCGCTGACCTTCACCGGCGTCGGCCAACCCTTCACCTTCCAACTCAAGACGTCGGTCGTGGCCGGCATCGTGGCCTCCAGTCCGGTATGGCTGTGGCAGATCTGGGCATTCATCGTTCCCGCGCTGCATCCCAAAGAACGCAAATGGAGCGTCCTGTTTGGCATTTTCGCCGGTCCGCTGTTCATCGCCGGTATCGTGTTGGGGTATTTTGTGCTGCCGAAGGGACTTGAGGTCCTCATCGGGTTCACTCCCGACATCGTCTCGAACCTGGTAGATCTAGGCGGTTACCTGAGCTTTGTGCTTCGCACGATTCTTGTCTTTGGCGTTGCTGCCGAAATTCCGCTGTTCGTCATCATGCTCAATCTGGTGGGGGTGGTCAGCGGCCGGCAACTCGTGGCGGCACGGCCATGGATCATCATCGCGATATTCGTCTTCGCGGCGGTGGCAACCCCCAGTACCGATCCGGCGACGATGCTTTTCTTGGCGGTGCCGATGACGGTCCTCTACGCGGTCTCTGAGGTGATTGCCCGTGCCCTCGACCGGCGCAAGGCAGCCGCACTTGGCACCGAAACCCCCGATGACGAAGCGTCCCCGCTCTAACCCGCTGCTCGCTCCTCCAACCCTCCCAACCCTCCAACCCTCCCAACCCCGCGAGTGGCGCAGTTTCGCTGCCCAGTGGCGCAGATTTGGGGTGAATCGGCCCGAAATGGCCCGAATACGTGCCACTCGCTGCGTGCTGCTGCGGCGAGGAACCCCGACGGGGTCGGCACTGACCAGTAGGCTGGGCGCATGTCTACTGCGGCCGAGCGCTATGCGCAGTCACGCGCCGACCGCCAGCATCCCGAAGTCGCTTCTTTTGCCGGTATGTATGCCTTCGGGCTCGACCGTTTTCAACGCGAAGCCTGCAAGGCGGTGGAAGAGGGCAACGGCGTCCTCGTTGCCGCGCCGACCGGTGCCGGCAAGACGGTCGTCGGCGAATTCGCTGTGCATATGGCTCTCGCGCAGGGACGCAAATGTTTCTACACCACGCCGATCAAAGCCCTGTCGAACCAAAAGTACAACGATCTGGTCGCCCGCTACGGCATCGACCACGTCGGCTTGTTGACCGGCGACAACACAATCAACGGTGAAGCGCCGATTGTCATCATGACCACCGAAGTGCTGCGCAACATGATCTATGCCGGTTCTCATACTCTCGGTGGCTTGGGCTATGTCGTGATGGACGAGGTGCACTACCTGGCCGACAGGTTCCGCGGCGCCGTTTGGGAAGAAGTCATCATTGGGCTTGCGGACTCTGTGTCGATCATCTCCCTGTCGGCAACGGTCTCCAACGCCGAGGAGTTCGGCGACTGGCTCGCCGAGGTGCGCGGCAACAACGTCACCATCGTGGAAGAGACCAGGCCCGTGCCGCTCTACCAACACGTTCTCGTGGGGCGCAAAATGTTTCCGCTGTTCGACCGGGACGGTAGCCAAGAACACGTCAATCGTGATCTCGAACGCATCGCCCGCGACGACTGGCAATCCGCCCGACTGTCAAAGTCTCACCGCGGCCCGGGCAAACGTGGTCAAACATATGGCGCGCAACGGTCCCGCCCACGCCACTACACGCCGAGCAGGGTCGATGTAGTGGACCGGCTCGAAGGCGAAGGCCTTTTGCCGGCGATCGTTTTTGTGTTCAGCCGCGCCGGTTGCGCCGCTGCCGTACGACAGTGCCTTGATGCCAATATGCGGTTGACCGCGCCCGAGGACCGTGAGGAGATCCGCAGCTATGCCGAGTGGGCGTGTGCCGACATCCCCGCCGAAGACCGCGACGTCCTGGGCTACTACGAGTTCCTCGAAGGCCTCACGCGTGGGATCGCCTCTCACCATGCGGGTCTGCTGCCAACATTCAAGGAGTGCGTCGAGGCTCTGTTCAGTCGGGGACTGGTCAAGGTGGTCTTTGCCACCGAAACCCTCGCGCTGGGCATTAACATGCCGGCGCGTTCGGTGGTCATTGAAAAGCTCAGCAAATGGAATGGTGAAACCCACGCCGACATCACGCCGGGGGAGTACACCCAGCTGACCGGCCGGGCCGGACGCCGCGGCATAGACGTAGAAGGCCATGGTGTCGTCTTGTGGCAGCCGGGAATGAACCCCGCCCATGTAGCCGGGCTTGCCTCCAAGCGGACCTATCCATTGAATTCGTCGTTTGAGCCCTCTTACAACATGGCGGTCAACCTGGTCCACCAGGTCGGCATCTCGACATCGCGTGATCTGCTTGAACAGTCTTTCGCCCAATTTCAAGCTGACCGTTCGGTTGTGGGGCTCGCACGCCAAGTGCACAAGGCCGATGAGGCGCTTGCCGGTTATGCCGAGGCAGCCTCGTGTGACCGGGGCGACTTCATGGAATATGCGGCACTGCGCCAACAGCTCAAGGATCTCGAATCGCGTGGGGTCAAGCGGCGCAAATATGTCGAGCGTCAAGCCGTCGTCGACTCATTGGCCATGCTGAAACCCGGCGACATCATTTCAGTGCCTGCCGGCAGGTGGGCAGGTTTGGCGGTCGTCGTCGATCCGGGCACCCGAGGCGACAACGAGGGCCCGCGACCGTTGGTGTTGACCCACAGCCGTCATTCGCGCCGCCTCGCGATGGTCGATTTTCCGACACCGGTCGAGCCATTGGGCCGGATGCGGATACCGCGATCGTTTAACGCCCGCAATCCGCAATCGCGAAAAGACCTTGCCTCGGCGTTGCATGTCAAAACCCAAGGGATCGAACCCTATCGGCCCCGTACGGGCAGGCCCGTCCGCGATGATGCTTCCGAGCGGGCGATCGCCGAGGTCCGTACCACGTTGCGGGCTCACCCTTGCCATCAATGTCCCGAACGTGAGAGCCACGCCAGGTGGGCGGAGCGCTATCACAAGTTACAGCGTGACACCCTCAACCAACGCCGCCGAATCGAAACACGCACCAACACTGTCGCACGACAGTTCGACCGCGTGTGCGAAGTGCTCACAACTTTGGGCTACCTCGATGGCGACACCGTGACCGGTGATGGACAACGCCTGCAACGTCTCTATGGCGAGCTGGACCTGTTGGCGAGCGAATGCATCCGCCAAGGGCTTTGGGACGGCCTCACCGCTCCTGAGCTCGCCAGCGTGCTTAGCGGTCTGACTTTCGAAGCTCGGGGCAGCGAAGACGTTCCGCCGCCGAGACTGCCGCGCTCCACCATCGCCCGCGTCGCCGTCGACATGTCGCGGATCTGCACCGATCTGCGCCGCCTCGAGCGCGAGCACCGTCTCGACGAATTGCATGACCCCGACTTCAGCTTCGCTTTGGCGACATGGCAATGGGCCAACGGCGCTTCACTCGACGATGTGCTGACCGAGACCGAGATGGCCGCCGGCGATTTCGTGCGCGCAATCAAGCAGCTCCTCGACGTCACCGCGCAGGTCGCAGACGCCGCCGGAGCGGGCCGATTGCGCGACACCGCACGCGAGGCGATTGACCTGCTCAAACGTGGGGTGATCGCCTACAGCTCGGTTGCGGCACCCTAGGCCCGACTTTTTGACGACTGGGCTGTCAGCGCACGCGTCGCCACGTTGCCTAGGCCCCACTTGGTGCTGAACGCCTCAAAATCGGCCCGCTGAGCTGCGGTGAGCGGCCGGCGCACATAGTTGGCCGGCGTGAACGCGTTGATGCGTACGGTGATCACCTCGCGCGCAGCCGCGATGTAGTGCGTTGATGTCGACAGGCTGGCTCGCAGCCGCGGGGTCAAGGTGCTTTGTGGATCGTCGACCGCTTCGGCGATGGCATCGAGATCACCATATGTGGCAAGCAGCGCGGCGGCGGTTTTGTCACCGATGCCTTTGACACCGGGAATGCCATCGGATGCATCGCCACGCATGATCGCAAAATCAACATACTGCGCAGGTTCGATAGCGTATTTTGAACGGATCCACGCGTCGTCGACAACGCCGTGTTTGGACACGCCGCGGGCGGTGTAGAGGACCCGTATGTCGCGTTGATCGTCGACGAGCTGGAAGAGATCACGGTCGCCGGTGACGATGTCGACGGGCCCCGGCCATGACGTGGCGATAGTGCCGATAACGTCGTCGGCCTCGAGGTCTTGCTGGCCGACAACACTGATCCCGAGCAACTCCAGCGCTTCGGCAATGAGCGGCACCTGCGGTATCAGGTCCGGTGGCGTGTCTTCCACGGTGCTCGAGTGGGCCGCAAGACGGTGAGTCTTATAGGTAGCCATGAGGTCCACACGCCACTGCGGACGCCAATCGTTGTCCCAGCAGGCGACGATTGCGCTCGGCTCGAGGTCTGTGGTCAGACGGGACACAAAGCCGATGAGTCCACGCAACGCGTTGATGACTGTGCCGTCAGGCGCCTTGAGCGAATTGGGAACGCCGTAGAAGGCGCGATAATAAAGCGAAGCGGTATCGAGCAGCATGATGCGTCCGGCCATGCCGACATCCTGCCACTCGCGTGGCCCGGCGGCGTCGCCATGGTGTCGGGCCATGACCGACGCTGGCCCGCCGGCGATAGGGTCGAGGTGTGAAAACACGCATCCAACGAGCTCAGGAAGCCGCACGTAAAGCTGGCGTCGACGCACTCATATTGACACCGGGGGCCGACCTTCGGTATCTGAGTGGTTACGACGCGAAACCCCTCGAGCGGCTGACGTGCCTCCTGGTGCCAGCGACGGGTGATGCCGTGCTGATCGCACCGCATCTCGAACGCGCTGCGGCAGTCGACGCCGGCATCGAGACCGAGATTGCCACGTGGCATGAGACCGACGACCCGTTTGCCCTCGTCGCTAGACTCTTACCGACCAACACATCCGTGGTGGGTCTGGACGACCAGATGTGGGCCAGCCGGGTGTTTGGCCTCGCAACCGCGATCCCGGGCGCCAAACAGGTCCTCGCAGGGCCCATCCTGAGTAATTTGCGGATGCGAAAATCCCCTGACGAAGTTGACGCTCTGCGCCGGGCCGGTGCCGCGATCGATCGCGTCCATGAGCGCATAGACGAATGGCTCCGCCCGGGCCGCACTGAGCACGAGGTCGGCGCCGACATAGCCCGCGCCATCATCGACGAGGGCCACGAGCGCGTCGACTTTGTCATCGTGGGGTCTGGACCCAACGGCGCATCGCCTCATCACGAACTTTCTGACCGCGTCATCGAAGCAGGTGACCCCGTGGTAATCGACATCGGCGGTACGACGGCAGCGGGATACTGCTCAGATTCAACGCGCAACTATCTGGTGGGGGGCCAGGTCGCCGACGACTACATGGATGCCTACCACGTGTTGCTTGAGGCACAACGCGCACAGCGCGAACACGCACGCCCGGGCGTCAGCGCCGAATCAGTCGACCAAATTGGGCGCGACATCATCGCGGCGGCCGGCTATGGCGAACAGTTCATGCACCGCACCGGCCACGGTATAGGCCAGGAAACCCATGAGGAGCCCTACATTGTCGAAGGCAACGACCTCCTTCTTGAGCCCGGCATGGCGTTCTCGATCGAACCGGGAATCTATTTCGAAGGTGCGTTCGGTGCGCGTATTGAGGACATCGTCGTCTGCACCGATTCGGGCATCGAATGTCTCAACAACCAGCCCCGCGAACTCGTCATCATCACATGACCACGGCGTGTCGTCCGACGACACGCCGCCGTTGGAAAACTTGTTCCAGAAGCTTCGGCTGAGCAAGGCACCCCTGACCTGCGCATTCGGACAAAACCGCAGGTCAGGGGCCGGTTGACACTCGTCGCGATTGGCGACAAGGTGCATACGTGTCCACCACCGACCGTGCGGCTCGCGGACCGGCGCCCACCGGGTCACCAAGACTGATTTCGTAGCCAAAATCACGTCTGAATGATTCAAAGTTGCGTCATCTTCACTGTCCGACAGGTGGGCCGTTGTCAGGAGCCCTGACGCCCAGTAGACAACGGGCAGTTGCGCACCGCCTGTGCGTCGTTGTTCGGTCCGAAGGGCGTAGGGCTCCTGTCGCATTTGCGGTGACCGGTAGCGTTGCCCCGTGCCTTCGAAGACGCGCCGACTGACGGCCATCGCCGGAGCAGCACTCAGTGGGGGCGTGATGTCGGCGGCGTTCGCCCCGCTCGACATCATGCCGGCGGTTTTCGCTGGCTGTGCGCTTCTCATCGCGGTCTTGCGGTCCGAGCCCGTAAGAGAAGGAAGCCGCCGGTATGTGGCACTCGTAGGCTTCGTCTTCGGCTTGGGCTTCATGGCACCCCTCATCTGGTGGATGAATGCTGTCAGCCCCGGCGCTTACGTCGCGCTGACTTTGGCCCAGACGGTCTTCTTTGCGGCCTCCGCATTGGCTTTGCGCAGCGTGCTGCGGTTGCGTTGGTGGCCGTTGTGGGGCGCCGGGGTGTGGGTGGCGTTTGAGTACTTGCGCAGCTCCATACCCTTTAGTGGCTTCCCGTGGGGCAGGCTGGCCTATCCGGCAACGGATTCACCGCTGGCTTCCTATGCTCGACTGCTCGGCATCCCAGCGACCAGCGCCATCACGTTCGTGATTGCAGCCCTGCTGGTCATCGGTTTGAGCCGGATCGGCGTGGTCAAACGGGTCGGGGCTGCCGCAGCGATTATCGCGCTTGTCGCCATCGGCGCCCTCTTGCCCACAGGTTTGGCGGGCCCGACCTCAACCAAACAGGTTGCGCTGATTCAGGGCGGCGTCCCAGGCGTTTTCGGCGTATGGCCCCGCGGTGAGATCTTCACGATGCATCTGGCAGAAACCCAAAAACTTGTCGATGCCATCCAGGCGGGGAATGCACCGCAACCTGACTTTGTGTTGTGGCCCGAGAACGGGACCGACATTGATCCCTATGACCGTCCGATCGCCGCCCGCAAGATCGAAACGCTTTCGGGGCAGCTCGGCGCACCCATCCTGGTGGGCGGCATCTTCAACGGCCCGACCTCGCAAACGGCATACAACGCCGGTGTTGTCTGGGACGAGAACGGGCCCGGCGACCGTTACGTCAAACGTAAACTAGTGCCCTATGGCGAGTATGTGCCGTTCCGGCAGGAGTTGGGATCGATGGTGCCTCGAGTCGATCGTGATATACCGCGTGACATGCTGCCGGGCGACAAACCTGGGGCCATCAATATTGCCGGCGTGCGGATCGGCGACACGATCTGCTGGGACATCGCCTACGACGGCATCGTGCGCGATGCCGTCGTTCAAGGCGCCGAGGTATTGGTTGTCCAGACCAGCAATGCCAGCTTCACCGGCACTTCGCAGCCTGAGCAGCAATGGCAAATATCACGACTGCGGGCTATAGAGACGGGCCGCACGGTCCTTGTGCCCTCGACGAACGGGATAAGCGGAATTGTCAGCGCGACTGGCGAAACGGTTGCCGTTGCCCAGATTCAGCAACCGGCGAGACTATCGGCGAAGGTCCCGCTGGCAGCGGGCATCACCACCGGGGTGCGTTGGGGCGGCTACCTGCAATGGGCGCTGTGCGGTGTGGCTCTGCTTGGATTGGGTCTTACTGCCCGCCGATGGAAGGAATTGCGTTGAGTAAGACGTTGGTGATCATTCCGACCTTCAATGAGACTGAGAACATCGCCGGCATGGTGGGACGGGTGCGCAGCAACACCCCGGATGTCGATGTGCTCATCGCCGACGACAATTCACCCGACGGGACCGGCGATCTTGCCGATGTCCTGGCTGGCGATTCGCAAGTGTTCGTGTTGCATCGTGCCGCCAAGAATGGACTCGGAGCGGCTTATCTTGCCGGATTCGCGTGGGGCATGGACCGAGGCTACGAGACTTTTGTCGAGATGGATGCCGATGGTTCGCATCGGCCAGAAGAACTGCCCGCGCTGCTGGCGGCAACTGAGCGCGGGGCCGACGTCGTCATCGGTTCACGTTGGGTCACCGGGGGCTCGGTGGTCAACTGGCCGCGACGACGCAAAGTATTGTCACGAGGTGGCAACATTTATGTCCGTATGATGTTGGGTTTCGCGATCCATGATGCGACCGGCGGTTATCGGGGATATACACGCAGAACTCTGGCGGGCCTCGACCTGCACGAGGTCGAATCGCAGGGTTACTGCTTCCAGGTTGACCTGACTCGACGTGCCGTTGCCGCCGGATTTTCGGTCGCCGAGGTGCCGATCACCTTTGTTGAGCGCATGCACGGTGAATCCAAGATGAGCGGCCCGATCGTGCGAGAAGCGCTGTGGCGCGTCACCGCGTGGGGTCTGCGTCACCGCTATGAGCAATTGCGTTCGCTGGTCAAACGCCGGTGAGACTTTATTTCCCGTATCTCTATGCGTTTGGGGTGCAATGGCAACGACAACGCATAGAGATCGCACGAAAACTGTGCCCTAGGCCGTCTTTTTTGGCTTTGCTTTCGCCTTGGTCTTGCGTGCCCGGTGCAGGTGCATGGGGCCGATCTCACCGGCACGCAACAATTCGAGCCGTTCGGTGAGGATTTCTTCGAGTTCGTCCACCGATCGCCGCTCGAGGAGCATGTCCCAATGTGTGCGGATCGGCTTTTGTTGCTTCATCTCAGGCGGTTCGCCCTCGACCAGCACGCCCACATCGCCGGACTTGGGATCTTCCCACGTGTAGGGAATCTCAGCCTCAACCGACATCGTGACGGTGAATGTATGGCCGTCCTTGCAGACATATTCGACCTGTTGACGTGGAGCCATCTCGACGCCACGCTCGTCTTCGAAACTTTGAGCACCCAGTCGGGCGCCTCTCAATGCGCGTTCAGCCATGACAACCCCTTTCGTGGTTCCTTAACTACTCCAACGTAGACCCCCCGTGTGAGATTCCCCTAAGACCAACATAAATCGGCATGGCTAAATGACCCTTGGCAGTTCGTTGCCGGCCTCGAGGATCCCTTTACGCACGTTGAGCCTTGACAACAGCGCAAATCCGAGCACAAAAAAGATTATAAGGGCGATGAGGGCCGGTCGGTAGGAGTTCGTCATCTGGTGCACGACTCCGAAGACGACCATGCCGAACCAGCTCGTACCGCGCTCACAGGCCTGATAGAGGCTGAAATATTCGGCTTCACGGCCGCGGGGAATGAGTTGTGAATAGAAAGACCGCGAAAGCGCTTGCGAACCACCCAAGACCAGACCGATTCCGACGGCAAGGATCAGAAACAGCATCGCGCCCTTTTCGGGTATGACGTAACCTCCGGCCACGACCACGATCCAGATGAGCAACGTCGTCATGATGATGCGTTTGGTGCCATAGCGGGTTGCCAACCGCCCAAAGATGAGCGCACCGCCGATGCCGACGAACTGCACGATGAGGAAGGCGATCAGGACGAAGTTCTTTTCGAAGCCGAGCTCCTTCTCGCCATAGATCGAGGCGGCATAGATGACGGTCTGAATGCCGTCGTTGTAAAAAAGGTAGGCGAGCAAAAAAATCAACGTCTGTTTGTAGAGCGTCAGTTCCTTGAGCGTTGCCCAGAGTTGGCCGAAGCTACGCGACAGCAGAGTGTCGCCGGCACTGGCGACCTTGTTGGCCGGCGGATGATCCTTGAGTCCACGCAACGGGATGATTGTAAATGCGCCCCACCAGATGCCGGCCACCAACAGACAGATTCGCACCGACGTTTCGGTGGACAAGCCGATGCTTTCGCCGAAGGTCAGGAGTCCGAAGTTGGTGGCCAGCAGCAGGCCGCCACCCAAATAGCCAAATGCCCAGCCGCGTGAAGAGACCTTGTCACGTTCATCGGGTGTGGCGATGTCGACCAAGATCGCGTCATAAACCACCAGCGACGCGCCGAGGGCAAGGTTGGCAATCAGCAGCAGGAATGCGCCAAGTTGCCAGTTGGAGCCGGTAACAAAGAACATGCTGGCTGCGGCGATGCTGCCGACCCATGCGAAACCGGCCAGCAATTTGCGTTTCGAAGGCAGGCGGTCGGCGATGGCACCGACGACCGGCAAGAACAGCGCAGACAGAACGGTGATCAGCGGGACGAGATAAAACACCAGGGAGCCCGGGGAGACAGCGACACCCAGGATGCTGAGTGTCTCGGTGCATTTGCGGTCGTCACCGGAAACAAAACCGCAGGCTGCTTTTTCGGCGACGCTGGTCAGGTAGGGGCTAAAAAGCACCGCGGCTGTCGTGGTCACATAGGCGGAGTTGGCCCAGTCATAGAAATACCAAGCCTTTTGTTCCGGCGTGGCTTTCTGATTCACGGCAGTGGACACTATTGTTCCTTCCAAAGACCGCGAGCGGTCAACACATCCTTGAGCACGTCGATGCGGTCTGTGACCAGACCGTCGACGCCGATGTCGAGCAGGTGGCGCATTTCGTCGGCGCTGTCGATCGTCCATACGTGAACCTGCAGGCCAAGCCGGTGGGCGCGGCTTACGAAACCGGGGGTGACCACGGTGATGCGTCCGCGGCGGTGCGGCACCTGTGCGCAAACGCCGCCGTGCCGGGCGCCGTATGAGCTCAGTGCGCCACGACCCAGTTTGAGTCGGGCGGCCTCCTTGGGCGAGAACGAGCTGGCCACTTCGGGCATAGCAGCGCGCAACCGTTGGAGACGTTCGTGGGAGAACGACGCAAAGCAGACACGGTCGATTGCCCCCATGCGCCTGATGAGGTCCAAGGTGGGTTCAAGAGCGCCGTCAGCCTTGATGTCAATGTTGAACCTGACCGTCGGGAGCGCTTCGAGGAGATCGGCCAAGCGGGGGATAGGTTCACGTCCGGCCAGTCGAGCAATATCAATCACGCTCGACGGGAGGATCGCGATCGCCGACGGGTCACCGGTGAGACGTTGAAGGGTGTCGTCATGGAATGCGTAGACCACTTTGTCTGCGGAACAGTGCACATCGGTTTCCATGTATCGATAACCCAGTTTGGCAGCATTTTCGAAGGCTGCCAGCGAGTTCTCGATGCCCTTGTTGGGCCCAAAAAGCGCACCACCTCGGTGAGCGAGCGGCAGCGGAGTGGACGCGTCAAAATAGGGGTATCTGCCGAGGTCGACCGCGCGCTTCACCCCCATACCGTATTGCCTCGAAGGTCAACGCAGGTGGTTTGCGGCTCAGATGTCGCGGAAAGTTTCGATCTGCGCGCCAAGAGCATTGAGGCGTTCGGCGAGGTCTTCATAACCGCGGTGAATCACGTATATGTTGCGCAACACCGAGGTGCCCTTGGCGGCCAGCATCGCCAGCAGGATGACCACGGCCGGACGTAACGCCGGTGGACACACCAACTCGGTGCCGACCCAGTGTGTCGGACCCTCGATCAGGACACGGTGCGGGTCGAGCAGCTTGACCTGAGCACCGAGCTTGTTGAGCTCGGTCAGATAGATGGCCCGGTTTTCGTAAACCCAGTCGTGTAGCAGGGTCGAACCCTCAGCGGTTGCGGCGATGACGGCAAAGAAAGGCAAATTGTCGATGTTGAGGCCAGGGAACGGCATCGGATGGATTTTGTCGATCGGTGCGCGCAGGTCGGACGGTTTGGTGGTGACGTCGACGAGACGGGTCTGCCCATTTTCGGCAGGGTATTCGTCGCTGCGGTCATACTGGAAGCCCATTTCTTCGAGCAGCGCGAGCTCGATCTCCATGAATTCGATGGGAACCCGGCACACGGTGATGCTTGACCTGGTGACGATGGCGGCGGCGATGAGACTCATGGCCTCAATCGGGTCTTCGCTGGGGGCGTATTCGACGTCTTCGTTGATGACTGGTTTGCCGGTGATGCGCAACGTCGTGGTGCCGATGCCGTCGATTTTGACGCCCAACTTTTCCAGGAAGAAGCACAGGTCCTGGACCATGTAGTTGGGGCTGGCGTTGCGAATAATGGTGGTGCCCTCATAGCGTGCGGCGGCCAGCAGGGCATTTTCGGTGACGGTGTCGCCCCGTTCGGTGAGCACGATGGGCCGAGTGGGATGCACGCTGCGATCGGTCTTGCCCTGATAGCTGCCCTCGGTGGCGATGACCTGCAGGCCGAAGGGTCGCAAAGCGGTCATGTGTGGCTCAACGGTGCGGGTGCCGAGGTCGCAACCACCGGCATAGGGCAGGTTGAAGTGGTCGAATCGGTGCATCAGTGGCCCCAAAAACAGGATGATGCTGCGGGTGCGGCGCGCGGCATTGGCGTCCATCGCCTCGAGATTGAGCGTATGAGGGACGTCGAGTTGAAGATCATTGTCGTCGTTCAACCACACGGTCTTCACACCGATAGATTCCAGCACTTCGAGCAGCCGGTTGACCTCTTCGATGCGCGCCACCTTGCGCAAGATTGTGGTGCCCTCGTTGAGCAACGCGGCGCACAGCAGCGCGACGCCGGCATTTTTGCTCGACTTGACGTCGATCGATCCCGACAGGCAGGTGCCGCCAGCAACCCGAAGATGGCTCGGGCCCGAGTTGCGCGCAACGCTGACAATCTCAGAATCCAACGCCGCACTGATACGCGCCAGGGTGTCCAAGGTGGGATTTTGGAGCCCGTTTTCGAGTCGGTTGATCGCCGACTGACTTGTATGGAGGTTTTCGGCGAGCTGGGACTGGGTGAGACCACTGTGTTGGCGGGCGTCGCGAATCAGCCGGCCGATGCGGCTCAGATAGTTGTCGAGTTCACTCATACAACAACGTTATACCGAATATGAGATAAATTCACGCCGATCGTGGGTGTCCTGCGTCATGCGATGCCGTCGCTCATCTCGGCGGCCGGCCAAAACACGGGGGGACTAGAGCCCCGAGCTGTCATACCTGGCATAGGCTGCATGCGATGAACGACGCGCGATGGCCCCAAGACTTCGACCCCACCGATCCCGATCTTGCCGACGAGACGTGTCAGGTTTGCGGAGAACCAGCGTCCTACGCCATCACTCTCGACGCAAGGTCGCGCAGCGAATTCGCGACAATGCTGATGCTGTGCAAAGTGTGCGAACACTATGTGGCCAGCGAAAATCTCGATTCGCTCATTGCCCGCTCACCCGATGCCAGTGCCGACAACGACCGCTTCGCCGAAGCGCTCATCACTCATCGCGAGCAGGCGATCGCCTTCGACCTCGGGCCCGGGTTTGACTCTCCGGACTCCTGGGACTGACGTCGTACGAGCGCCGCGAGCCCGAACCTGGCACCGATCAAGGAGATGACAACCCATGATGCAATCCCTGCATGACCCGGACAACCGCGGTTTCGCGTCCGACAACTACGCTGGCGCCCACCCCGAGATCTTGGCGGCGATGACGGCCGCAAATGGCGGTCACCAAACGGCCTACGGAGAGGACGTCTACACGACCCGCCTTCGCGACTTGCTGACCGGACAGTTCGGCGGAGAGCTCGACGTCTACCCGGTTTTTAACGGCACCGGTGCCAACGTCATAGCGCTGCAATCTCTTCTGCCACGTTGGGGTGCGGTCATCTGCGCGTCGACCGCACACATCAATACCGACGAAAACGCCGCTCCCGAGCGCGTCGCCGGCCTCAAACTGTGGACGGTGCCAACTCCGGACGGAAAACTCACCCCGGAATCGATCGACTTAGAAGCCTGGGGATGGGGCAACGAGCACCGGGCGCAACCGCTGGCTGTCTCAATCACCCAGTCGACAGAGTTGGGGACTCTCTACACACCCGACGAAGTCAGAGCTATCGCCGACCATGTGCATGGGCGCGGTATGACGCTCCATATGGACGGCGCACGCATCTCGAATGCCGCGGCAGCCCTGGGCGTGCCGTTTCGTGCTTTCACCCGCGATGCCGGTGTCGACGTGATTTCCTTTGGCGGCACCAAGAACGGCCTTGTCTTCGGCGAGGCGGTCGTGTCGTTGACACCTACCGCTACCGAAGGTCTCATCTACCTTCGCAAACTCAACATGCAACTGGCCTCGAAGATGCGCTTTGTGTCTGCACAGCTCATCGCACTTCTGTCTGACGACGCAGCGGGAACGCCGGTATGGCTTCGTTCTGCCGGACATGCGAATGCCATGGCCACCAGACTTCGTACGGCTCTCGACGAGCGGATCGCTGCCGGGGCAATTTCAGGCATCGAATTCACTCAGCCGACCCAGGCCAACGCGGTCTTTGCCAAATTGCCACCGGGCCTCGGTGACCGTCTACGGAGGTCGTACCGCTTTTATGACTGGAAGGCGTCAACGGGAGAGGTGCGCTGGGTTTGTTCCTTCGACACCCCCAAGGAGGACATCGACGCGTTCGTCGCATTGATCGAGCGGGAAAGTCGGTAGACGACTCCGGAAGTGGGTAGGTATTTGGACGGGCCACGGGGAACATCTTTAGGCTGAGCACATGGAAGAAATCCTGTCCCAAAGCGCTCTGATTGTTGAGGTGCCCGAAGCAGAACCTGCGGTTGGAGGGCACCGCAAGATCCTTGATGCCAACGCCGAGCTTGGCGCCCCGGCCCACGTCGAGGTCGTGTGGCGCGGACCCGAAGATCCGCAGCCTTTCTGCGCGCTGACTGAACTAGTCATGGAAGCGTTTTCCAATTACCCGCCGTTTGAAGATCAGTTTGCTGACGTCATACCGCATCTGACCATTGCGCACCGAAGCAAACGGTCCGACATGGAAGCAGCCGCGCGATCGGTCGCCCAACATCTCCCCATCCTTTGCCGAGCTCGCAAGGTGACCCTCCTTCCACGAAATGGGCACGGCGGCTCCTGGGTGAGAGCGGCCGACTTCGCGCTGCGGGATTAACTTCTTCGCACGGTCGCCGGTGGTGCTAGGCAG
>JBBSRT010000015.1:0-17035 GCA_038242765.1 Propionibacteriales bacterium | reverse complement strand
CTGGTTGCCTTTCAATGATGGGCACAACGCCGTGCTGGATCTGATGCGGCGGGCCCAGGACTGCCCCCCGGGAGTCATGGAGCTACTCATCGTCGACAGTCTCGCCCACTTCGCGTCCGTCGGGCGACCCAGCGCCAGCCTCGGTGGGGTGCCATTTTCTCCTGACCCGGCGATCGCTCCTGAAGACCAGCAAGACCTGACGCAACGCGCGTTGGCATGGGTCTACGAGCACAGTGGCAAGGTCTACGACGCACGGGGACTTTTTCGGTTCAAGGACAAGTTCGCGCCACGGTGGGAACCGATGTTCCTGGCCTACCCACGTCGGGCCGACCTGCCGCGGATTGGTCTGGCTGCGGCTCTGGCCTTTCTTCCCCCGAATGTGGTGCGAGAAGTCGTGCGCGCGCGCCGAGCGGTCGGCGCCAGGAGTTCACCATGACGGCGGCTCTGACCTCGATCAAAGTCCGCTTCCACCAACTCGACCGAGGTGCACACCGAACGGGCTGGACACGGCTACCCGTGGCAGCTTTGGTGTGGACAGCGGCGATGATCGCCACCGCCGCCTTCACCTGGACCTCGTCCTGGCACCTGCGTCCCAGCGTGAATCAGACCATGGCCTGGTCGGCGCAACAAACACTTGACGGGCAGCTGTGGCGCACTGTCACTGCCACGGTCTTGACTCGGGACTTGTTCATGATCTCCTCGTTGCTGGTCACCACCGCCGCTTATCTGTGGCTGCTGCAACGCTTCACCTCCATCCCTGTCGCACTCGGCACGTGGACCGCCGGGGCGATTTGGGGATTCGCCGGCACCAGCATCTTCCTGTGGCTTTGCGGCCGCGCGGGCTGGGGCTTGGCGACCGCCACCCTGGCCACGTCCGACTACGGGCCTTCCGCTGGCACGTCCGCCGTCGCTGCTCTCGTCGTCGTCCTGATGCGCCACCGCCTGGTCACGATTGCTTCTATCGCGATACTGCTGGTCGGCTCCGCACTGCACCACCAAGTAGCCGATGTCGAACACATCGTCAGTTTCATGACTGTCCTTCTGCTCGGCCCGCTCGCGCTTGAATGGATACGTCCTCCAACCGAGTACGACCATGAGGGTGAGGATCAGCGACGCGACCCAGAATGAAGGAGAACGTCTGCCATTTCACCGGCCTGACGAGAGCCACTATTCTCAGCGACGGCGGGTCGGCGCTAGAGCGGCCAGCGCGGGTTCGTGGCCCAGTCGGTGTTCTAACTCGGCGATCTGTGCCAGCAATAGTTCGCCCGCGGCAATCGCGTCGATCAGGGCTCCGTGGGCTGGATAGCGCGGTAACCCGAAGTGCTGTCGCGCGTGGTCCAAACGCAGCGAACCGGGCCGAATTTGCCTGTAATGGCCGTACACGATCTGGTGTTGCAGGCTCAACGTGTCGACCGCGGTGAGCGGCAACTCGGTGCCGTACACCTCCTGTGTTGCTCGCGATAAAAAATCCAGCTCAATGGGGGCATGGTGGGCAAGCAGCACCCGGCCGTGCAAAGCGGCGAACAGATCAGGAAGTACATCGGACAACGTGGGAGCCACCGCGACCGCGTCGTCGGTGAGCCCGTGCACCGTCGCCGACTCGCCCACGTCGGCGCCCGGTGGCAGCCCGACCACGACCTCATGGGCGCCGCTCAGCATGATCTGCCGGTCTTTTACCGGCACCCAGCCGATGGAGAGCACGTGGTCGTGACGCGGATCCAGACCGGTCGTCTCGACGTCGACAGCCAGGAACTCGACCTCCGAGACCGGGGTCTGCAACGGAACCGACGGCGCGGCGACCAGATCTTGGAGCGGCCCGGCCGGATAAGCCTCGGGGTCGGAGCTCGGGCGCCGGTGCCTGAACCAAGACCTCATCAGTCGTATCCAGGACCGAGCCGGTAGGCCAACCGCTGCTGGGCTGAACGCACGATTGCGAAGGCATCCTTAAGGTTGCGCCGCTGACGTTCGGTCAGGTCAGCGGGAGCGAGACGGTTGTCGGGCTCCTGACCGGCCCGCGTCTGCGCGACCTGATGGTGCAGGCGACGGTAGGACATTAGCTCCAAGGCGTCCGCAAGATCCCCGGCCGTGTCGTTGTCAACCGCTCCGGCAGCCGCCGCCTCAGCTATCCGGCTGCGAGTCGTTAGCGCCGCCGAACCCGACCGCAGCGCATACAACCGGGCCAACTGCACCACCGCGGTAATGCCGCGCTTGATGTCGAGGGTGTCGCGGTGCTCGCCTTCACGTTCCAACACGAACCCGCGGAAGAAGCCAAGCGGCGGCCCCATGCGCAACGCTTGAGCGCCGAGGTGGCCCAGCAGCCGGGCCGAGACTGAAGCAGCTGCCAGGCGCCGGACCTCCTCGGTCAGTCGCGGTTCTCCGGCCAGGTGGCGCATATCGTGGAAGATTGCGGCGTACAGCACCGAATCGGGGTCGGGTTCGGCCGACCATGCGGCGAAGCGCTCATGCCACTGCTCCACTGTCAGCCGCCAGCGTTGGTTGGTCGCCATCACGTCGCCGGGACAGCGCGGCCAGCCACAGTCCACCAGCGTTTCGGTGACTCGGTCGGCCAACTGGGCAAACCAAACGTCGTGGCCGGCTTCGGCGAGTATGAGGGCGTGATCCTGGTCGGCGGAGAGCGCCTCCTCCTCGCGGGCAGCCGAACCGAGCACAACCCAGGCATACGTCGTGGGCGGCGGCTCGAGCTCGGCCTCGACCAGTGCCACGACGCGGCGTCGTACCGCATCGCCCAGCGCGGTCACCACCTTGCCGATGTCGGCGGCAGAGACATCACGGTCGACCAGTTGGCTCAACACGGTGGGGATCCGACGTGCCTGCTCGACCACACCGGCCAAGGTTGACTGCCGGCCGACGTCGGCCGCAAGGTAGACCGGGTTGGAGTTTTCGAGCCGGACCAGATCGGTGATGGTGAGCAGCCCCACCGCCGTCCCGTGGTCATCGACGACCGGCAAATGGTGGATGCTACGGCTCACCATCGCGAGCAGCGCTTCGATGGCGACGGCCTCCGCAGGCAATGTGAGCACCGGTGACGTCATCACGTCGCGCACCGGCTGGCCGGGGTCAAGTCCCACAGCCAGGACCCGGTCGCGTAGATCGCGGTCCGTCACGATGCCGGCGATTGCGCCGTCATCGACCACGACGATGCTCGAGACACCCGCCTTCGACATTGCGGCCGCTGCCTGTCCGATGGTGGCGCCTGACGCAGTGGTCACCGGTTCGTGGGTTGCCAGGTCCCGCACCAGGGTCCCGAGCACGGCGCTGCCGGAGGCCGCCTGCTGGAGGTTGCCGATCGCTTTCGACAATCGGGCGTGATGGGCGGCGGCGTAAAAGGTGGTGAAACCGGTGTGTTCGCGAGACAGATCGTCGAAAAGTGCGGGCGGTATGACCAGCATCAGGGTGTCCTCGGTGGCCGTGCAGCGGTAGCGCGTCGGCCGGCGCTCCAGCAGTGAGCTCATCCCGAAAGCGACGCCGGCGCCGACTCGTTCGACCAGGCCGCCGGCCTCATCGACAACATCGACGGCACCAGCCCGGACGACATACAGGCCGTCGCCTTGTTCGCCGGCATCGACGACCACGCTACCGCGGCGGACATAACGAAGCGTGCACTGGCGCGGGATTTGGTCCAGCACAGCCGGCGGCAGTATGTCGAACGGCGCGTGCTGGGCCAGGAAGTCGCGAATCTGCGACAACTCGACGTCCATGCCCCTCATCGTCGCATCCATTCGCCGGGCTTGTGGCGCCAACATCGGCCCATCAGCAGGACAATCGCCTTTCGAGCCGCTCTTGACAGGCGACAGCCCGTCGTGGAGTGTGATTCGAGTCACGCGATGGGGTTGTCTCGTCGTTCGAATCGGGGGGAAACAGGAATGCGCAACGCAAAAAAACGGAATCTTTTGATAGGCGCGGTGGCGGTTGCCATGACCGCGAGTTTTGCCGGCCCGGTCTCGGCATCGGCCGCTGATGGCAAGAAGGACTCGAAGACGCCCAACGTCAACAGCCAGAAACTGCGTAAGGCTGTCACCGTCAAGGGCATCTTGCAGCACGAACGCCAATTGCAGTCGATCGCAAACAGCAATGACGGCAACCGCGCCTCGGGCACTCCCGGATATGCGGCCTCGGTCAAATACGTCACCAAGACGCTGAAGAAGGCCGGATACAAGGTCAAAACTCAGGACTTTACGTTCCCGTTCACCCGCGAACTCGCGCCGGCTGAACTTTCACAGGTCTCGCCAAATGCGACCGATTATGAAGCCGCAACCATGGACTACTCCGGCAGCGGCGATATCACCGGCCTCGTCGTTCCCATCGACATTCAGGTCCCACCCCCGGCGCAGCCGGGCAGCACATCGGGCTGTGAAGCAGGTGACTTCCCCGCCGCCCCCGCAGATCCGGCTATTGCCCTGATCCAGCGCGGCACGTGCACCTTCGAATCGAAGGTCGACAACGCGGTTGCCGCCGGCTACGACGCGGTCGCCATGTTTAATGAGGGTCAGGAAGGCCGTCAGGAACTGCTGACCGGCACACTCGGTAACCCGAAATCGATTCCGGTGATCGGTATGAATTATGCCGACGGCGCCGCACTGTATGAGGACACGAAGGCCGGTCCGGTCACCGCGCGTGCGTTCACGTCGACCGAAGCCGACCTCAATCGCACCACAACCAATGTGATTGCTGATTCGCCCAAGGCCAAGTCGAGCGACGTCGTGGTCGTCGGCGCCCATCTTGATTCGGTGGTTGCCGGCCCCGGCATCAACGACAACGGAAGCGGCACCGCAGGGATTCTGGAGATCGCCAAGCAGATGTCCAAGCTGAAATACACCAAACATCTGCAGCGCAACGTTCGGTTCGCCTTCTGGGGCGCCGAAGAATCAGGTCTCTTAGGCTCGGAGCATTACGTCAACAGCCTCAGCGACAGTCAACGGGCCAAGATCTACGCCAATCTCAACTTCGACATGATCGGCTCGCCCAACTACGTACGGTTTGTGTATGACGGCGATGGTTCAGACACCGCGGAAGCCGGTCCTGCCGGTTCGGCGGCAATTGAGAAGATCTTCACCGACTACTTCAAGAGCCAACGCCTCGCTTCGGAGCCGACCGCCTTTGACGGTCGCTCTGATTACGGTCCGTTCATCGCCGAAGGCATCCCCGCCGGTGGTTTGTTCAGCGGGGCGGAAGGCATCAAGACGCCCGACGAGGCCGCCATCTATGGCGGTACCGCAGGCCAGCCGTATGACCCGTGTTACCACCAAAAGTGCGACACGATCAACAATCTGAGTCCGCAGGCGCTGTTCGAGCTCGGTGACGCTGCTGCTCACGCAACGCTGGTGCTGACCCGGTCGAAGAAGGGTCTCTACCCCGATGGGAGCATCGCGCCGAAGAAGATGATGAAGGCCAAGAAGCTCAAGCACGCGAAGAAGGGGCACGCGACGGTTCGCTGACCCGCACCACCTCGCATCACCCAGTGGCGCAAATTTGGGGTATTTCAAGCCAGAAACCCCCGAATTTGCGCCACTCGGCGGTTGGTTTGCGCCACTCGGCGGTTGGTTTGGGCGGGAGGGTCCGTCGGCTCAGCGGCGCTTGAAGATGCTTCGCACCAGTTCGCGGGCGATCGTGCGGCTGGCTTCGCCAACTGCCCGGTCCACGGTCGACATGCGACGCGAACGCCTCGGCGTGCCGCTCCGCCCGCGCTTCGATCCTCGATCGGCTGTGCGTTGTTCTTTCTCTAGGCGTTCGGACTCCTTCGCAACGCGGGCTGCATCGACTTCGGCTTGTCGCTGCGATGCTGCAGCCTCCTGTTGCGCACCGAACGTTTCAGCCGCAGATTGCACATTGACCGCCGTGCCATATTTGGCCAGCAGCGGCGAGGCTTTGACCGCCACCTCAATCTGATCGGTAGGAGTCGGATCCATGCAGCCTTGCGGAGCCCTCAACCTGGTCCACGCAACCGGCGTCGGGGCACCTTTTTCGCTCATCACGGTCACGATCGCCTCACCGATACCCAACTGCGTCAGCACCTCTTCGAGGTCATAATCAGATTTTGGGTATGTCGACACCGTGGCACGTAAGGCCTTCGCTGCATCAGGGGTATGGGCGCGAAGCTGGTGCTGGACCCGTGAACCGAGCTGGGCCAACACGTCACCGGGGACGTCCTTTGGCGTTTGTGTGCCGAAGAAGATGCCGACCCCCTTGGATCGGATCAGTCGCACCGTCTGCGTGATCGTGTCTAGGAAGTCTTTCGAAGCATCAGCAAACAGCAGGTGCGCCTCGCCGAAAAAGAACACCAGCTTCGGTTTGTCGACATCGCCGACCTCGGGCAACTCTTTAAACAGCTGGTTAAGCAGATACATCAGGAAGGTCGAGAAGAGTGCCGGTTTGTCGCGCGCGCCTGGAACCTCCAGCAACGACACGATGCCGGTGCCATCTGGCGTAGTACGCAGAAAATCGACCGAATCGAAGGCCGGCATAGCGAAGAAGAGGTCCGCGCCCTCATCAGCAAAGGTGATGAGTTCACGCAGGATCACCCCCACGGTCTGTGCCGAAAGACCGCCGAGGTTCTTGAGTTCAGGCTTTCCTTCATCGCTGGTGAGATGGTGAAGCACCGCTCGCAGGTCGCCGAGGTCAATCAACTGCCGGTCGGGTGCTTGTCTCGCATAATGGAACACCAGCCCCAGCGACGACTCCTGCGTACGGTTGAGCCCCAGCACCTTCGACAACAGGGTCGGTCCAAAACTTTCGACCGTTGCTCGCACCGGGATCCCCCAACCGAGACCGCCCAACGCAAAGTATTCGGTCGGTGTCGCGGCGGAATGCCATTCCTGGCCGATGCTTTGTCAGCGCGCGGCGAGTTTTTCACTTGACGCCCCCGGGGTCGCGATGCCCGACAGGTCGCCTTTGATGTCGGCGGCAAACACCGGCACGCCATGGGCGGCGATTTGCTCGGCCAGCACCTGCAATGTTTTGGTCTTTCCCGTGCCCGTTGCCCCGGCCACGAGTCCGTGCCGGTTGAGCATCGCCAACAGAATCCGCACGGGCGCGCTTGGGACCGCGGCCCCATCGTCTACGAGCGCACCCATCTCGATCGCCAACCCGTCAAAGGCGTAGCCGTCCCGAATGTTGCGGGCGAGGTCGCTGCTGGTGGATGACTCCGGTTCCGCCGGCGTATTGGGTTCCGGCGCAGCCTCCTGCGCTGCCTGTTGCGGACTTAGTGCATCGTCGCTCGTCGTCATGGCAGTACGTTACCGCCTGTCATGTCTAGGATGGGGTGGTGATCTTCAAGCGAGTCAACGCCGGGCGCCCCTACCCTGACCACGGCCTCGGTCAACGTGATTGGGCCGAGATATCGCCCACCCAGGTGCATCTCGATGAGTTGATCCCCACGAAAACCAACCTTGACCTCGAACAACTCCTTGATGAAGACTCCACCTATTTTGGCGACCTCTTCTCCCACGTCGTGAATTGGAAGGGCGAGCTTTATCTCGAGGATGGGCTGCATCGGGCAGTTCGCGCGGCTCTCCAGCAGCGACAGATGTTGCACGCCCGAGTCCACGTGATGGGAAAGCACGTATGAGAAATGCGAAACAGGCGCTCACCATGACCGCGCTGATTGCGGTGTTCGTCGGCGGAACGTTCTGGGGAATCCAACTCCTGACCGCTCAAGCAGACACTGTCGATACAACCGTGGCAACGTGCAAAGACCATACGGTCAAGACCGGCGAAAAGGTCACCACCAACCTGGTCTCAGTCAACGTGCTCAACTCGAGCCAAAAATCGGGTTTAGCGAACCGGGTGCAAATCAATATGCAACGCAACGGCTTCCTCGCCGGCAAGATCGGCAACAGTCCCAAAGACGTCAAGGTCAAGGCGGTCACGATCATCACCGATGACCGCAAGTCTTCGCCGGTGCGGCTCGTGGCCAAACAGTTCAAGAATGACGTCGACTTTGTCAAGCCCACGGCGCCATTGGACGACGGCGTCACCATCGTCATCGGTGACGGCTTCGATGGTCTGAAGAAGAAGGCAGCGCGCAGCGTCAAAGCCAATGAAGATCTGACCGTATGTGTGCCGCTCAACCCGACTGCGGTCGACTAGCTTTCTTCTCGCCAACCGGCCAGCCGGCCGTGGCGCGCGACAGCGCGCAGCCGAGACTCGGTTGCCTCGCGCAGCTCACGCGGCGCCACGACCAGAAGGTCGTCGCCGACCTTGATGCGGGTGGTGTGGTCAGGCACCAGTGTTTTTGTTTCGCGGACCACGAGCGAGACCGAAGCGCCCTGTGGCAGCCGCAGCTCGTCGATGTCGACACCGACAAGTTTTGAGCCCTGCGGCACATGGATCTGCAGCAGGTCCGCTGAAATCCTTTCGAGTGGAGCGGCCTCGACTTCGACATCGCGCATCGTATCGGTGACCACGTCGCACCACACTGCCATCCGATGCAGGGTTGGAGCCTGGACGAGCGTATAGATGATGACGAAAATGAAGACGATATTGAACAAGTCGTCGGCGCCGGGCACATGCGCGGCCAGTGGAATGGTGGCCAACACGATCGGCACCGCGCCGCGCAACCCGCCCCATCCCAAGAAGAGTTGTTCCTTGAAACCAGTTGGCGTCCACAAGGCGCACAGGGCTACCGAGACCGGTCGGGCGACGAAGGTCAAGATGGCACCGCCGGCCACGGCTGTCCACAGGTGCCACCACTGCAGGGTGTCCGGGTTGGCAAGTAGCCCCAGCATGACGAACAAGCCGATTTGTGCCAGCCAGCCGATGCCTTCGGCGAACGAGCGAGTGGCAACCCGGTGCGGTAGGTCGGAGTTGCCGAGTACAAGACCCGCGACATACACGGCCGCAAAGCCGCTTGTATGCACCCCGGTGGCCGAACCGTAGGCGAGGACCGCCAGAGCCAGGACCGCAATCGGGTAGAGGCCGGTCGACGGCAAGGCGACGCGCCGCAGCAGGAGAGAGCCCAGCCGGCCAACGACGTAGCCGACAAGCGCCCCACCGATGAGCTCAAAGATGACGATACCTAAAAAGAGAAGCGGCCCGTGGTCGTCGATGGTGCCGGTGCTAACCGCAGTGACCAACAGCACCGTGGGAGCATCGTTGAGACCCGACTCGGAGTCAAGAGTGCCCAAGGTGGTGCGTTTGAGCGGCACGTTGCGCAGCACCGAAAACACCGCCGCCGCATCCGTGGGCGAGGTGACCGCGGCAAGCAGGATGGCAAGTTGCCAGTCGAGGCCGATCACATAATGGGCACCGACAGCAACAACGGCAACGCTGATCGCGACGCCGGCGGTGGCAAGCAGCAGGCTCAACCTGATGGTCGGTTTGATGCCGTCCCACTGGGTGGTCACACCGCCCTCGGCCAGGATCAACACCAGAGCGGCGAATCCCAGTGCATGCGCCAGTGCCGGGTCACTGAAGTCGATGCCGAGTCCCGAACTGCCTAACGCGAGCCCGAGTCCCAGATACATGAGCAGGCTTGGCAGGCCGGCAAATACCGAAAGCCGGACCGCCAAAATGGCGAAAAGCAGCACGGCAGAACCGATCAGCAGGACAGAGTCAAGATCCGTGATGTCCATTGCACCTGCCTTCGGATCTCGGTCTGGACTGCAATTCTAAGGGCTGGACGGGTCGCTGACTGCCACGCTGTCCAGTTCGGCGTGCAGCACCGCTGCTGCCGCCGTAGGCTCAGCACGCCATGCATCGTCGCGAGTTGCTTCATACGTTTGCCGTGGCAATCACCGGTATGGCGTGCGCTCCGGCGCTCAACGCGTGCGCGCGGAGGCCGCCGTCGTCGAAAGGACCTGGCTCCATGGACGAAATCCACTATGGCGACGACCCTTCCCAGTTCGGGCGCCTCTACCGCGCACCGCAAACCGGCTCGCTGGGCACCGTAGTCGTCATTCATGGCGGCTTTTGGAAAGCTGCATACGACTTGTCACTCGGCACCGGCCTGGCCGAAGACCTTGTAGAGCGTGGTTGGGATGTCTGGAATCTCGAATACCGCCGCGTTGGCAACGGCGGTGGGTGGCCGACAACACTTGACGATGTCGGGGCCGGCATCGACATGCTTGCCGATTTCACAGGCCTCGACCTGAGTAAGGTCATCACTCTCGGGCATTCGGCCGGTGGCCAGCTCGCGGCGTGGAGCGCCAGCCGTCCTGAGCCCAAGGTCGCCGTCACCGCAGTCGTCTCGCAAGCCGGTGTGCTTGATCTGATCGCCGCGGCACGTGAGCAACTCGGCGCCCGAGCCGCCGAAGCGTTGTTGGGCGGTCCACCCGCTGAGCATCCCGATCGCTACCAGATGGCCGACCCGACCGCGCACCTGCCACTCACGGTGCCGGTCCGGTGCGTGCATGGGGCGGCGGACGTCAACGTGCCGATCAGCCAGTCACGCGAATACGTCCGCCGTGCCACCGATCTTGGAGCCGATGCCTCGCTGACCGAGATCGACGGCGATCATTTCGCGCTCATCGACACTGGTTCGAAGGCGTGGGAAACGACGGTCGAGATTCTCGGCACGCTGTGAAGCGGCCCGCTGCGGTACGCGTGCTGGGCCGGTAGTTTCCAGCGCGGTGTTTCTCTGGCTAGTGTTCACCTATGGAGCTGGCCTACGCATTCGCCCGAGTCGTGGTCGCGGTCTTCGCGTTCGTCGGGGGGCACAAAACCATCCGGGTCGGCGCAGCACGCATCCCGCCAGGTCCGGCCGTGCTCGCCATCAACCACACCAGTTATGTCGATTTCATGTTTGCCGCCGCCGAAGTCAGGCGAACCGAAAAGCGCATCATCCGGTTTATGGCCAAGGTCGAACTCTACAAGAACTTTGCGTTGCGGCTGCTGATGAAAGGCGCCAAGGTGATACCGGTGGACCGTTCGATGGGCCACGATTCATATCTGACGGCCGTCGAACGGCTGCGCTCGGGTGAACTCGTCGGAGTTTTTGCCGAAGCCACCATCAGCCGCAGCTTTGAGATCAAGACGCTCAAGACCGGTGCTGCCCGGATGGCTTTAGAGGCCCAAGTGCCCATCATTCCCATCATCGTATGGGGGTCTCAACGCATCGCCACGAAGGGCCAACCCAGGGCGCTTGGCCATACGAAGACCCCGGTGGCTATCGCGATCGGATCACCGTTGGCGCCGTCCGGCGACGCCGCGTCGCTGACCGCGCAACTGCACGGTGAAATGACTTCGCTGCTGCACCAGGCGCAGGATGCCTACGGCAAGCATCCACCCGGTGCCTTCTGGGTGCCGGCGCGCCTCGGCGGTGGCGCACCGACCATCGAGGAGGCCGATGCCCTCGATGAAGCCGAACACGACGAGAAGGAACGCGTGCGCGCAGAAATGCGGCAAAAGAAACGGCTTTGACACGCGGGACTCGACGCTCGCTACGCTGTTGCCATGGAACCGGTTTATACGTTTCTGATCTGGCTGTTTCGCGGCTTTGCCGCGTTCGGTGGCCACAAGGTGAGTCGCGTCGGCGACTTCCGCATTCCGCGTTCGGGCGGCGGCGTCGTGGCGATCAACCATACGAGCTATCTGGACTTCACCTTTGCTTCTGCCGACCTGTGGCGGCACGACAAACGCCGCATCCGGTTCATGGCAAAAGCCGAACTTCAGGACTACAGAATCATCAAATTTTTGATGAGACGGACCGGTGTCATCCCCGTCAACCGTCATTCTGGCCGCGAGTCCTATCTCGAAGCAATCAACGAACTGCGCGACGGTCAACTCGTCGGCGTCTATCCCGAGGCGACAATCGGACGCAGCTTTGAGATCAAGAGCTTCAAGAGCGGCGCGGCACGGCTAGCGCTCGAAGCCGGCGTGCCGATTTATCCGATGATCATCTGGGGCGCGCAGCGCATCGTCACCAAGGGGCACCGCAACCTCGGGCACACCAAGACGCCGGTCGCCATCACCGTCGGTGAACCCATCGAGGCAAGCGGGACCACCGAAGAGTTGTCCGCGACGCTGCGTACGGCCATGGAGTTGCTGTTGCGTGCGACGCAAGAGGCTTACGGCCCGCATCCGCCAGGGGAATTTTGGGTTCCGCAGCGGCTGGGCGGCGGTGCGATCTCGTTGAGCGAAGCCGAAGAAATCGATCGTCAGGTGGCAGCAGAACGGTCCGCCAAAGGCAAGAGCGCCTAAGAGATACCGTATGAGGCATGCCCGCCACCCGCGTTGTGCCCACCCAGGAATCCGCTGACCTGATCGCGCTAATCCGAGACATCGCGACGCGCGAGCTCGCGCCCCGCGCGGCCGCAGCCGAGGCCGACGAAACGTTCCCGCGGGAGGTGTTTCGCACTCTAGGGCGCGCTGGCATCCTAGGTTTGCCCTATCTCGAAGAGTTCGGCGGCGGCGGGCAACCATACGAGGTCTATCTGCAGGTGCTCGAAGAGATCGCGAGCGTGTGGTCGAGTGTCGGCGTCGGGGTGAGCGTGCACGGATTGTCCTGCTTCGGGCTGGTCAACTTCGGCACCGCTGAGCAGAAGCAGAGGTGGCTGCCTGACATGCTCGGCGGCGAACTATTGGGCGCCTACTGCCTGTCCGAAGCCCATGCCGGCTCTGATCCGGCGGCGATGAAGACCCGCGCGGTGCGCGACGGCGACCATTATGTGATCAACGGCGCCAAAGCGTGGACGACGCATGGCGGTTATGCCGACTTCTACAAGGTGATGGCCCGCACCAGCGAGGATCGTGGCGGCATTTCGTGTTTCCTGGTGCCGGCCGACACCGGTGGGCTGTCGGCCGACCCGCCCGAACGCAAGATGGGGTTGACCGGGTCGGCGACGGCGACGATGCGCTTCGATAATGTAAGGGTGCCGGCCGATCGGCTGCTCGGCGCCGAGGGCGACGGCCTCAAGATTGCACTGGCCGGGCTCGACTCGGGCCGGTTGGGCATTGCTGCGGTCGCGACGGGCCTCGCCCAGGGTGCGCTCGATCATGCCATCGCCTATGCCAAGGAACGCGAAACCTTCGGCAAGAAAATCATCGACCACCAGGGGCTGGCCTTCGTGCTGGCGGACATGGCCGCCGCGATCGAATCGGCCCGTGCCACGACGCTGCATGCAGCGCGGCTGCGCGACCTCGGCCTGCCGTTCAGCCGCGAAGCCAGTATCGCCAAGATGGTCGCCACCGACAACGCGATGAAGGTGACCACCGATGCGGTCCAGGTGCTGGGCGGTTACGGTTACACCCGCGACTTCCCGGTCGAACGGTTTATGCGCGAAGCGAAGGTCATGCAGATTTTCGAGGGCACCAACCAGATTCAGCGCATGGTGATCAGCCGCGCCTTGGCCAAGGACAACAACGGTACCGTCTCGGTCGCCGAGCGCCCCGGCCCCGGCCCCGGCTCCGAATCCGACAACTCTCAGGAGAACTGATGCAGCTCAACAACACCGCCGCCATCGTCACCGGCGGCGCCTCCGGACTCGGTGCGGCAACCGCGGCTGCGCTGGCCACTCACGGCGCTTCAGTCTTTGCGCTCGACCTTGCCCCCAGCATCGAGAAAGCGCCTCAGATTGACGGCATCACCTACATCGCGACCGACGTCACCGACGGCGCACAGGTGCGCGCCGCGGTTGCGCAGGCAGCAGGATCGGACGCACCACTTCGTACGGTCGTCAATTGCGCCGGCATCGGACCGTCGGCTCGCATCATCGGACGCAAAGGTATCCACGATCTCGACCTTTTTGCCAAGGTCGTCCAGATCAACCTCCTCGGCACGTTCAACGTGCTCGCCGTCGCCGCCGAGCCGATCTCGCAGACGGAGGCCGACGCCGATGGACAGCGCGGCGTCATCATCAACACGGCCTCGATTGCCGCGTATGACGGTCAGGTCGGACAGGCCGCATACGCCTCCTCCAAGGGCGGCATCGTGGGATTGACCCTGCCAGCTGCACGCGACCTGGCCCAGCACGGCATCCGCGTCAACACCATTGCGCCGGGCATCGTGGAGACGCCAATGCTGGCAACGGTGAGCGACGAGTTCCGCGCAGGCCTTGCCGCCGGCGTGCCGTTCCCGCAACGGCTTGCGCGGCCAGACGAATATGCCCAACTCGCGCTATCCATCATCGCCCACGACTACCTCAACGGTGAAACGATCCGGATGGACGGCGCCCTGCGCATGGCCCCGCGCTGAGCACTGTTTGCGGTGACCGGCCTCCAGCGCGACGTTCCTGGCGATAACGATGGCGAGGAACCAAACTATGAGTCCAGGTCGAAGGCTTCGGCCAGAAGTCGATACGATTTAAGTTGCGCTTGATGATCGGTGATCATGTTCACCGTCATCAGTTCGTCGGCCTGTGCATCCATTGCAAGCTGTTGCAGCTCGGCTTTCACCTGAGCGGGAGTTCCAACAACAAACCGCCCCTTGGCCTGGCTCCGTGCCGATTCCTCCGCTGCTGTGTATTGATGGGTGTCGGCTTCTTCCAAGGTCGGTGGATGATGATGAATCTGTCCCGTCCCCCAACGAGCCCATTGCAGTTCAGCAGGTGCGGCCAGATAACGTGCTTCTTCAGCTGTGTCGGCACAAACCACGATGATCGACAAGATGCTGTAGGGCTCTGGCAAGTACTGCGACGGCCGAAAATTCGTCCGATACTTCTTCAACATGGGTATCGCCATACCAGGATTGATTTGTCCGGCAAAAGCAAAGCCGAGCCCTAATTGCGAAGCGATTTGCATGCCCCCCTCACTGGAGCCGAGCATGTATAGGTCTGGCCGCAAAGACGAATCAGGAGACGGACTGATGCTGTTATAGGGGTGGTCTTCGGGGAATTCGCGATTAAAGAATGCCAAAACTTCCATAAACTGATTGATGAGAGCCTGTCCAGTCAACGGTTCATGGTTGTTCCGTACAGCAGCATTCGTCACTCCGTCGGTTCCTGATGCTCTCCCCATCCCCAAGTCAATGCGGCCGGGATGAAGCGCCTCGAGAATCGAAAAATTCTCGACCACCCGCAGGGGACTGTGATTGGGTAACATGACTCCGCCTGAACCAATACGAAGGTTCTTCGTGACCGCTGCCATGTGAGCTATCAACAGATCGGGCGATGTACTCATTTGGTGCTTGCTGTTGTGATGCTCTGTGAACCACAGCCTCGTGTAACCGAGTTGGTCAGCAAGTTTGGCAGCCTCGGTGGAGTGTCGTAATGCTTGTGTCGCCGATTCCCCGTTGTAAAGACCCACTCCGTCGAGAATCGACAATTTCAGATTCGCCAATGGGCGGTTGTCAGTCATCTGTGTTTCTCCTGGCTGATTCATAATATTTGAGACCTTTTGATGCTGTCGGCCCCCATGTCGCCGCTGTGGGGAAGAGACGCCGGTCGCTCATCGTGTTTGGCTCTTTGTGCTCTACAACTCCTCGACGGCGAAACGGTCGTTACCGGAGCAGCCGCTCCCCTACGAGGGTAGCAGAAGCGGAGCATTCGCTACGTTTAGCGTTTTGGGAGGTACGCTGCACTCATGGACGATGTCTGCGAGCAAACCGCTGCGCGCCCGTCGCGCTCTGATGCCGTGCGCAACCGCGCCGTCATCCTGGCAGCGGCATCGGAGGCATTCGCGAGGCACGGCGAAACGGTGGATGTGCGTGAAATTGCGCGAAGCGCCGGAGTCGGCATGGGTACTTTATACCGGCACTTCCCGACCAAGGAAAAACTCCTCGAAACCGTACTACGCCAGGATTTCGCCACGTGGACCCGCACCGCTCGGGAGAATGCCGCTCAGTGCACGGACCCATTCGAAGCGCTCTCGGCATTCCTCGAGGACGCGCTGGGCCGCCAATCTCGGCACCGGGCGATGGTCGAACGCTTTGCCGCGTCGTGGAACTCCACGACTGGAATCGCCACGTGCCGACAAGAGCTCCACCCGGTGGTCGATGACCTCGTGACCCGCTGCCATGCCGCCGGGGCATTGCGCCCAGACGTGACCAGTGAAGACGTGTCCCTGCTGCTGGTCGCGTTGGGCAGAATCGCACAGCTCACGACATCGGAACGTCCCGAACTGTGGCGACGAACCTTGCAAATCATGTTGGATGGGCTGCGTCCAACATGCACGAAAGCTCTGCCACCATCTGCCCATCACTCATAACATGCCCTGACCAAACGTCACCAAAGGAGCACACCCACCGAATGAAAGCCTTCGTTATCACAAAGCCCGGATCGCAGACCATCGAGTTGGCAGAGGTTCCGGTTCCCAAGATCGACTCAGATGAGTTGCTCGTGCGCGTGCATGCGGTTGGCGTCGGCATTCACGACTCCTACTTCCTGCCTGCCAACCCCAGCTATCCCTATCCCATCGGGATCGAAGCCGCTGGAGTGATCGAGGAGGTCGGTAGCGATGTCTCCGGGCACCGGCCCGGTGATCGCGTTACCTTTGTCAGCTCAATGCAGCCAAAGGGGGGAACGTGGGCCGAGTACGCAGCCGTCAACGCGGAATCGATCATCATGGAGATTCCTGCGGGCTTGGACTTCGTCGAGGCCGCCGCAATACCGGTTGCCGGAAACACAGCCCTCAAGGCATTCCACGCGTTGGCCGCAGTCCCGACCGGCGGATCGCTCTTCATTGCCGGTGGTTCCGGGGCGATTGGCACCTTCGCCATCCAAATCGCACGCAGGCGAGGGTGGCGGGTTGCCGCCTCCGCCTCTGAGTCAAACCACGACTACATGCGTTCGCTCGGTGCCGAGAAGGCCGTCGACTACCGCAGTGCCGATTGGCGTGCGGAGGTCCTCAACTGGATGCCCGGCGGAGTCGACGCGGTGATGGCGGTGCAACCTGGGACGTCAAGCGAAAGCCTGCCCGTGGTGAAAGACGGCGGATCCCTGGTCTCGATCTCGGGAGACGCCCTGGAATCCGAGCGCGGCGTGCAGATGATGGGTATTCCCTATCAGGTCGACGTACGGGGCGAGATGGCGAGACTCATGGAGGAGATCGTCACTGGAGAGATGACCCTAGAACTTGAGCGTGTGTATCCGTTTGAGGAAGCGCTGGCTGCTCTCGCCAAGGTGCAGACCCGGCGCGCCCGAGG
>JBBSRT010000014.1:0-17180 GCA_038242765.1 Propionibacteriales bacterium | reverse complement strand
GGCCTCGACCTCGTCGAGGAATTGGTCGACCTCGCCCATGTCATATCCCTCGCGGAGACGGACGGGAGTAAAGCGCTTGTTGCGCACGTCCTCAGGCGTCAACGGCATGAGTTCACCTCAGTTAAATAAGTGGACAGTTCGAAGTCCACCGTACTCTCCCCTAGGTCACTTCTGCCACAGGCATGCCGAACTGGCGTGATCACCGGAAGAAGATGCGGGAGTTGACGGCTTGGAGTATATAGATGCCGATCAGCAGCACCATCGGGGAAAGGTCGAGAGCGCCCTGCCCAATGCGCACCGGCGGGATTAGTTTGCGCACAGCACGCAATGGCGGATCGGTGATTGCGAAGATCGCTTCACACAGCGCCGCCACGAGTCCGCTGGGTCGCCAATGTCGCGCCAACAGCTGCACCCAGTCGAGCACAAACCTCGCCAGCAGTATGACGATGCACGCAAACAGGACAAAGTTGATGATCTGTCCGACGAGAAACATACGTCAATTCTGGAGGTAGAGGCCGCCGGCAGCAATGCGCTGCTTGTCCTCGTCGGTGACGAGGACGTTTTCGGGCGACAGCAAGAAGACCTTCGTGGTCACACGGTTGAGTGAGCCATGCACCGAAAACACGAGACCGGCAGCGAAGTCGACGAGCCGTTTGGCGTCGCCGTCGTCGATCTCAGAGAGATTCATGATGACGGGGACGCCGCTGCGGTATTGCTCACCGATCGTGCGCGCCTCGTTGTAGGTGCGCGGTGTCACCGTCTCGATGCGCGCCAACTCGGTCGGCGCGGCTGCAGGCGCACTGGTGCGCGGTGCGTTTCGGCGGTGGTCGTCCAGACTGGCCACCTTATGAGTCACGGCAGGGGTTCGAGGTCCTGCCTTTGCCTCGGGCTCGAAGTCGTCGAACTCGCCGTCAAAGTCCGCTTGTTCAACGAGGCCAAGGTATTCACCAACCTTGCGCATTGCGCCAGCCATGAGATCTCCGTCTTCCGTATCGAAATTACATTCTTGAGATTACCCGGTCGCGGGCCGCGCACCGAGTACTGAACGCCCAATTCGCAGGTGTGTCGCGCCTGCTTTTACTGCTGCTTCGAGATCGCCACTCATCCCGGCCGAAATATCGGTGGCATCAGGGTGCGCGACCTCGACTCTTTCGGACACATTTTTGAGTCGTACGAACGCTTCGTCGGGGTCGGCGCCCAGTGGCGCAACCGCCATGACACCGGTCAATCGCATCGCATCCGCGGACTCGATCGCCGCCGCAATTCCCATCACCGCGTCGGGCACGGCTCCGGAGCGTCCTTCGTCGTCACTGAGGGAGACCTGGATCAGGCAGTCGATGACACGGCCAGCAGCGCGTGCACCCTTGTCGATGGCCGGCACCAGTTTGAGGCGATCGACACTGTGTATGACGTCCGCGTAGCGGCATACGGCTGCGGCTTTGTTGGACTGTAGACCGCCCACGAAATGCCAGCGCAGGTCGTGGTCGACTTCGGCGAACTTGTTGCCGGCTTCGGGATGGCGGTTTTCGCCGACGTTTGTGACGCCGAGTTCAGCAAGGAGGTCGACGTCAGTTGCCGGATAGGTTTTCGTGACGACGATAAGCGTGAGTTCCTCGCGATGGCGTCCGGCCATGCTGCAGGCAGCCTCGATGCGTCTCTCGAGCGTCTCAAGGTTGGTGCGCAACTCGTCGCGACGACTCATCGGAGCACCACGACGGCTCCGAATCGTCCCGACTGGATGCCTTGGCGACGGTAGGAGAACAGTCGTTCGTCCTCGATCGTGCACAGGTCCGCGCCGAGGTCGTGTACCTGGACGCCGGCGGCGCGCAGTTGGTTTTCGACGCCGGCGCCTATATCGAGCGCGGGTGTCCGCCACGATGTTGTCGACCGCGCTGCAGGGACCGCTGTTGCCACCTCGTCGGCCATCTGCGCGGGCACTTCGTAGCAGTTGCCGCAGGCGCGCGGACCCATCCATGCGCTGATGCGTTCGGCCTCGAGTTGCCGCATCGCAGTGACGGTGTTGATCACAACTCCCGATTGCATACCTTTGCGGCCGGCATGGGCGACGGCGATGACACCGGCGTCTGCGTCGGCGAGTACGACCGGCAAGCAGTCCGCGACGCGTACAAGCAAAGCAACGCCGACCTGGTCGGTGACCAGAGCATCGGCGACGAATCTCTGGTCGTCGTCGGGCCCGACGATAGCGACATCGACAACGTTAACAAGCCTCATGGTGACGATGCGCGCCACACCCATCGCGCCGGCCAGGAGTTTGAGGTTCGCTTCGACGTTGGAGGGATCGTCGGCGCCACCGGTTCCCAGGTTGAGTGATGCCCAAGGACCGGTGCTGACGCCGCCTTCGCGGTCGGTGAAGGCAACGTCAACACGATCAAGGGCGAATCGCATGCGAAACACCAAGGCCCTTCCTCAGCGGAGGAACTCGGGGATGTCCAGATCGTCGCCGTAAGCTACCGGGAGCGGCTCGTGCGGCACGGTGACGGGCTGGTCGGCTCCATGATTGGGTCGACGGGTTTCGCCGCGCTTGTCGTCGTCCCTGTCGCTGCGCCGTTCGGTCTGCGGAGCGGGTTGCGGCGTCTCGGTCTGGGCCGGCACGTCACGCATTAGGGCTGGCTGGGAGACGTCGCGCCGTTGTGGTTCGCCGCCATCGAAGCCCGCAGCGATGACTGTCACGCGCACTTCATCGCCAAGCGCATCGTCAATGACTGCGCCGAAGATGATCTTGGCATCGGGGTGCACCGCTTCGCTGACTAGGCCAGCTGCCTCGTTGATTTCGAAAAGGCCCAGGTCGGACCCGCCCGAGATCGACAAAAGCACGCCACGGGCGCCTTCGATCGAGGCTTCGAGCAGCGGGCTCGAGACCGCCATTTCGGCTGCCACGGCCGCCCGGTGTTCTCCACGGGCCGAGCCGATGCCCATAAGCGCCGAGCCGGCATCGGACATCACTGATTTGACGTCGGCGAAGTCGAGGTTGATCAGACCGGGAGTTGTGATGAGTTCGGTGATGCCCGAAACACCTTGCAACAGGACCTGGTCGGCTTGCTTAAACGCATCAAGCAGGCTGACACTTTGGTCGCTGATCGACAACAGTCGGTCGTTGGGGATCACGATCAGGGTGTCGACTTCTTCGCGAAGTTCGGCAATGCCGTCGACGGCCTGGTTTTGGCGGCCTTTGCCTTCGAAGCCGAACGGCTTGGTGACAACGCCGATGGTCAGCGCGCCGAGCGAGCGAGCGATGCGCGCGATGACTGGCGCGCCACCGGTGCCGGTGCCGCCACCCTCACCGGCAGTGACGAAGACCATGTCGGCGCCCTTGAGCGCCGCTTCGATCTCCTCGGCATGGTCTTCAGCTGCACGGGTGCCGATGGCCGGGTTAGCGCCAGCTCCAAGTCCTCGGGTTGATTCGCGTCCGACGTCGAGCTTGACGTCGGCGTCGCTCATCAAGAGGGCTTGTGCATCGGTATTGATGGCGATGAATTCGACACCTTTGAGCCCGACATCAATCATTCGGTTGACGGCATTGACACCGCCACCGCCGATGCCGACTACTTTAATCACGGCGAGGTAGTTCTGAACTGCCACGGTGCGAGCCTTTCGCTTCTTGATGCTGCTGGTGAACCGTAACCCTTAACTAAAGGGTTATAGTTATGTCAACCTGAACACTATGAAAGTTACGTTGCCAAACCGTCACCACGCGCGCGACACGCCGGAGCGCGGTTTCTATTCGTGCCTCAGCCTGCATCTGCGCGGCGGTTGGACCGCGCAGGACGACATACCCCGTGCTCTTGAGTGCGGCGCGACTAAGGCGCATATGGCCTCCGCTAACGACGGGTGGTGGGTTGCTCGGGGGCGCTTACGTCATAGGTGCGTGCCTTGATCTTGAGCAATGCGTCGAGCACCGCGAGCTTGGCTTTGGTCTCGCCGGCGCTCCCCCAGCGGATGATTCGCCCTTTGGTCAGGTTGAGAGTCACCGAGTCGATGCTGTCGGCGCTAACGCCCTGGATCTTCTTGAACAGTGCAGGATCGCGGTTATTGATGGCGTACAGCACCGCGGCGACCTCTTCGAGGGAACGTTCCCGGACCTTGATGTTGTCGGTGCCGATCTTGACCTGCACCAGGTTTTTGGGCGGCGACTTGTAGGAGCGAAACAGCACCCCATGGCGATCCAGCGCCTCATTTTCGCCGCCATTGAGCACCCATCCCACAGCGGTGCGCTCGACAACATCGATGCTGATCGTATGGGGCCAACTACGCCCCACCGCTGCGGACTCGACGCGTTTGAGCGTCTCGACACGCTTTTCGATGGCAGCGCTGTCGGTGCGCGCCAAGGGTTCGCCGATCCGGACCTGCGCTGCGGTCCGGATCACCGCGGGTTTGAGCGACGTCTCCCCCGCGATCTCGACGGTGCGCACCGACAGGACGTTGGACCACCAGATGATCCAGATGATCAGCGCTACGAGCGCTATGGCCGCCACCGCATAGACGTAGCGGCGTATCCGCTGCCACTTGCTGGCCCGGCGGCGCTGGGCAAAACGGTCGCTGCTCATCGGTCCTCGCGGGCCCGAAGCGCGTTGAGGACCTCTGGACCGACGGTGCTGATGTCGCCAGCGCCCAACGTCAACAGCACATCGCCGGACCGAACAATCCCCAGCAGCTTGGCGGCCAATCCCTCGATCGGCCCGCCCGCGACCGCAGCGGTTCCCTGAACCGCGTCGAGAATGAGTTGCGATGTCACCGACTCGTCGGGCTGTTCGCGTGCCAGATAGATGTCAGCAACGATTACCTGGTCGGCAGCGCTCAGCGCGCAGCCCATGGCGACTCCGAAAATGCGCGTCCGACTGACCAGGTGAGGTTGGAAAGCAACGACAAGACGATCGCCGCCGGCGATGGCACGGGCTGCGGCCAGGTCGCCACGGATCTCGGTTGGGTGGTGTGCATAGGAGTCATAGACCCGGATACCTCCTGCTACACCCAGGGACTCCATCCGTCTCTTGGCCCCTGAGAACTGTGCGAGACCAGCTGCCAGCGGCTCGAAGTCGTAACCGACCGACAGGCCTGCGCCAAGGGCGAGCAGCGCGTCGAGAGCATAGTGTTGACCCGGGACCTGCAGCGTGACACGACCCAGGGGTTCGTCGTCAAGCGCCACGTTGAAAGCGGTGTGGTCGCCGTCGATGACCAGGCCGGTCCCCCGCAGGCGTGCGCCGGAGTCGAAACCGGCGGTCATGACCGCCGGTCCCGAACCGGACGCGGCCGGGCTTGCGGCCAGCAACCGCTTTACACCGGGGTCGTCGGCGCACAGCACCAAAAACTCGGACACGTGGCCCAAAAACTGTGCGAAGGCTTTTTCGTATGCTTCGACGGTGCCGTAGTTGTCGAGGTGGTCGGCATCGACATTGGTGACGATGGCGCCGGCGGGTGTGTAGACGAGGAACGCGCCGTCGCTTTCGTCGGCCTCGGCAACGAAAAGGTCGCCGCTGCCCACGCCCGCGTTGGTGCCCAGATCGGCCACTTCGGCGCCGATGGCAAACGATGGGTCAGCACCGGCAGCCCGCAACGCGATGGTGAGCATCGCGGTCGTCGTGGTCTTGCCGTGCGTGCCGGCAACGGCGATCGCGCGCTTTTCCATCAACACCGATTGCAGCCCTGCCGATCGTGGCCACAGCCTGATCCGACGTCGCTGCGCCTCGGCGATCTCGAGATTGTCTGCATGCACGGCGGTGGAGGCGATGACGGTGTCGACGCCTTCGAGATGGGTCGCTTCATGGCCGACAAAACAGCTGATGCCCTCCGCGGCCAATGCATGCAGCAGCGTCGAGTCGTTTTGGTCGCTGCCGCTCACGGTGATGCCCTGTCCGGCCATGAGTCGCGCGATGGCCGAAAGGCCAGCTCCGCCCAAGCCGATGAAATGGACGTGACCAAGCTCCGCGGCCGGTACGATCGCCTCAGGTATGGGCAGCCTCATCGTCGGCTGGGGTTCACAGCGTCGATGACCATCTGCGCAAGCACCTGGTCGGCGTCGCGGGGTACCAGCCCAGAGGCGGCCTGCGACATTGCCGCAAGGTGGATCGGGTTGGCGATCAGCGGCACGATGACATTGTCGATCCACTCCGGTGTCAGCGAAGCATCGTCGATCAGCAGCGCACCACCGGCCTCAACCACGGCGTGAGCGTTGCGTGCTTGTTCGCCATTGCCGATCGGCAGCGGCACAAACGCAGCGGGCAAGCCGACAGCGGCGACCTCGGTGACGGTGTTGGCGCCGGCGCGGCACAGGATCAGGTCGGCTGCTGCATAGGCAAGATCCATGCGGTCGATGTAGGGAACGATCTCGTATGGCGGGTCGCCGGGCCGTCCGCTGACGACGACTTCTTCGGGCCGGCCAGCCGCATGAAGCACCTGGATGCCGGCGTCGGCGATGTCGCGAGCCGCTGCTGCCACGGCATGATTGATGCGTCGGGCTCCTTGCGATCCGCCGGTCACCAGCAGGGTGGGCCGATCGGCATCGAGTCCGAAGTGTTTGCGGCCAACATCTCGACTTGCCGCCCGGTCGAGTCTCGAGATGGACGCCCTGATCGGCATACCGATATAACGTCCGCCGCGCAACTCGGTGTCCGGGAAACTGGTGGCCACCAGGTCGGTGAAGCGAGCCCCGAGCTTATTGGCGATGCCGGCGATGGCGTTGCCCTCATGGATCACCAGCGGCAGTTTGCGCTTGCGGGCTGCGAGGTAGGCCGGCACACACACATAGCCGCCATAGCCCACGATCACGTCGGGTTTGACCTTGTCGAAGACACGATGGGTGGCCTTGACCGCTGTACGTAGGCGTAGCGGCAGACGGGCGAGGTCAGCGCCGGGTTTTCGCGGCAGTGGGACCGATGGTACGAGCTCGAGGTCGTAGCCGGCTTGCGGGATCAGTGTCGTCTCGAGCCCGCGGGGGGTGCCAAGACAGGTGATGCCGATAGTGGGATCGAGCTGGCGCAATGCGGCGGCGGTGGCGAGCAGCGGTGAAGTGTGGCCCGCGGTCCCGCCGCCGGCAAGGAGTACATGCATGCGGTTAGCTCCTTTGGATCCGCGGCAGTCGGTTCTTGAGCGATCCCTTGCGCCGTTTGCGCCCGGCGGCCAGTGCACGTTTGGCGCCGGGTTCAGCCTTGGCGAAGTTGAGCAGCAGTCCCAACGCCACGAGGGTGGTCAACAGGCTGGATCCGCCGTAGGAGATGAGCGGCAATGGCAATCCGATGACAGGCAGGAGGCCCAGCACCATACCGATGTTGATGACGGTCTGGCTCATCAGCCAGATCGTGATGCCCGCTGCCGCGTAACGGATGAATGGGTCTTTGGTGCGCGTGGCGATGCGGATGCCGGTGTAGGCCAGCAAGCCGAACAAGACAAGCACGACAAGAGTGCCGAAAAGTCCGAGCTCCTCGCCGATGACGGCCAGGATGAAGTCGGTGTGCGCTTCGGGCAGCGTGCCCCACTTTTGTCGACTTGCACCCAGCCCGACTCCCCAGAACTGCCCGGTGGCTAAAGCCATGAGTCCGTGGACGGCTTGGAAGCCCGACTTGTCCGGATCGGCCATCGGGTCAAGGAAGTTGGTGAGCCGGGCAACGCGGTGAGGGGCTGCTGCCACCAGCGCGATCGCGGCCACCGCCAATGCCATGAAGACACCGCCCATGTATTTGGCCGGGAGACCGGCCACCCACAGCAGACCGATGATCATCGCGAACAGCACGACGGCGGTGCCAAGGTCCTTTTGGAAGATGACCAGCGCCGAGATGGCAACGGTGACCGGGACCATCGGAATGAGGACGTGTCTTGGTTCGCCGAGCCGTCGCTCCTTACGCGCATAAAGGTCGGCGACCCACAACACGATGGCGAGCTTCGCGAACTCCGATGGTTGGATGTTGAAACCGGCGAACAGCGGCAGCCAGTTGCGGTTGCCGCCGACCTCGGTCCCGATGCCCGGCACCAGGGTCAAGCCAATCAAAATTACCGAAATGCCCAGCACCCAGTAGACGCTGCGTCTGATGATGTGGAGCGGCAGCCGTGCGGCGACAGTGGCGCCAATGACACCGAGGACAGCGAAAATTGCCTGCCTCTTGAAGATATAGAAGGAGTCGCCGTCATAAAGGTTGTAGGCCACGACCGAGCTTGCGCTGAGCACCATGATCAGGCCCAGACCCAGCAACAGCATCGTCACACCAAGAACGAGCTGGTATGAGGCCAGCGGGCGCCCCAGTGTGTTGCGTGCGGCGGTCAGTGCGGCCGTGCCGCGGCGCTCGACGGTTGTGGTCACCGGGCGCCGCGCTTTTGCCGTTCAACAGCCTGGACGAATTCATCGCCGCGGACCGCATAATTGGTGAACTGATCCATCGATGCGCAGCCGGGGGCTAGCAGCACCGTGTCGCCGGCATGCGCCAACGTGGCGGCAGCCTCCACAACGCGGTCCATGAGGCTAGTTTCGCCCGGATCGATGACTTCGGTGCGGACCTCGGGGGCGTGTCGGGCCAATGACTGCGCGATGACCTCGCGATCGCGGCCGATGAGCACCACGGCACGTAGTTTGGGCCGCGCTGCCTCGACGAGCTCGTCAAAGGACGCACCTTGGGCCAAGCCCCCGGCGATCCATACGACCGAATCGAATGCGGCCAGCGAAGCGCTGGCCGCGTGCGTGTTGGTGGCCTTGGAATCATCGACGTAGGTGACGTCGCCGATCGTGGCGACGGTGGCGATGCGGTGCGCATCGGGGACGAAGCCACGCAAGCCGTCACGCACCGCCCGTTGGGAGACGCCGTGGGCCCGCGCGAGCGCGGCCGCAGCAAGCGCGTTGGCCACATTGTGTGGGGCAGCCGATGGCAGGTCAGCCAGCGTGCCCAGCTCGGCAGCGCTGGATTGTCGGTCCTCGATGAAGGCGCGGTCGGCAATGACATCGTCGACGATGCCGATCATGCTGGGTGCCGGCACTCCCAAGGTGAAGCCGATGGCTCGACAGCCTTCGATAACTTCGGCTTCGACGACGAGTTGTTCGGTGGCGGGGTCCTGCACGTTGTAGACGCATGCACGTCTGGCGTGCTGGTAGATGCGACCTTTAGCCTGTGAGTAGGCTGTCGGCGACCCGTGCCAATCCAGGTGGTCTGGTGCGATGTTGAGCACCGTTGCCGCTTCGGCCGAGATCGATGAGCTCCAATGCAGCTGAAAGCTTGAGAGCTCCACGGCAAGCACGTCAAATCCGTCGGGGTTCATCACGGCCTCGACGACCGGCACACCGACATTGCCGACGGCGATGGAGTTGAGTCCCTGCGCGCGCAGGATCTTGTCGAGCATCTGCACGGTAGTCGTCTTGCCGTTCGTGCCGGTGACCCCGAGCCACGGCGCGGCATCGTCGGCGCGCAAACGCCAAGCGAGTTCGACCTCACCCCATACCGGTATGCCGCGGCTGGCGGCCTCGAGCAGGAGCGGTGTTTGCGGCGACCAGCCCGGCGAGGTGACAACGAGGTCGACATTGGTTGGCAGGGCTGCGGTCGCACCGGGGCCAAGACGGACTGTCGCGCCCAGAATCTCCAAGAGTTTGGCCTTGTCGCGAAGCGACTCATCATCGCCTGCATCAAGAGCCGTGACGTTGGCGCCAAGCTGATTGAGGGAGTCTGCGGCGGCAAACCCGCTGATGCCGAAACCGAGGACGACCGCCTGGATGCTGTCCCATGGTGAGTGGGGCCCAAAATCGGTGATGTCAGCAGACGTCATACGCCGGTGACCCACTCCGCATAAAAGATGCCGAGTCCGGTGGCCACACACAAGCCGCTGATGAGCCAGAAGCGGACGACGATGGTGATTTCGGCCCAACCCACAAGTTCGAAGTGATGTTGCAGCGGCGCCATCCGAAAGATGCGTTTGCCGCCGGAGAGCTTGAAATATCCGACCTGCAGGATCACCGATGCGGTGATTGCCACAAAAAGGCCACCAAGCACGATGAGCAGCAGCTCGGTGCGGGTCATGAGGGCAAAACCGGCGATCGCGCCGCCAAGGGAAAGCGAACCGGTGTCGCCCATGAAGATCTTGGCCGGCGAGGCGTTCCACCACAGGAAACCAAAGCATGCCCCGGTCAACGCGGAGGCGACCACGGCCAGGTCGAGCGGATCGCGCACTTCATAACATTTGAGGCCCGGAGAGTAAGCACAGTTCTGGTTGCTTTGCCAGATGTTGATCAACACGTAGGCACCAAAAACCATGGCCGAGGCGCCAGTTGCCAATCCGTCGAGTCCGTCGGTGAGGTTGACCCCATTGCTGGCTCCGGCGATCATGAGCAGCACCCAGATCACGATGACAAAAGAGGGAAGCTGCCAGGAGCCGATGTCGCGCGTGAAGGAGATTCCCTGCGAGATGGGGGTGCGGCCCGTTTCGTCGGCCAGGCGCAGCGCCAGCAACGCAAAAACCAATGCGACAACCACCTGGCCAGTCATCTTCGCTTTGCTGCGAAGCCCGAGACTTCGTTGCTTGGAGATCTTGATGTAGTCGTCGAGGAAACCGATCATCGCCAGTCCGCAAAACAGGAACAAGATCAGCAGCGCCGAGACCGACGGTGAAGACGCCGTTGCCACCTTGGCGACGAAATATCCGACCACGACCGCGACCATGATGACGAGGCCACCCATGGTCGGCGTGCCACGTTTGGTGTGGTGCGAGGTCGGTCCGTCGTCGCGGATCAGCTGCCCGTAGCCCTTGGTCACCAGAATCTTGATCGCAAATCGTGTACCCAGCAACGTCACCAGCAGGGACAACGCGCCAGCGATCAGGATTGCCTTCATGAACGAAAGTGGCCTCTCATTGGTTCGGTGCGTCGCCGATTTACCAGTATGCCGTGATTAGCAAAGGAGGGCTGCAGCGACTCGCTCGAGCCCGGCAGCCCGCGAGGCCTTGATGAGCACCACATCGCCGGTGCCCAGACGTTGTCCAAGCAACTGCGTGGCTTCGGTCACATCGACCGCTCGGTCCACCGTCGTGGCGGTTCCCGCGGCGGCGATGCCCGCGGCGATGCCGGCAGCTGGTTCGCCGACGATGACGACATGGTCGATGCCGATTGTCGCTGCAAGGATGCCCAGGTCGCGATGAGCCGAAACGCTCAGCTCTCCGAGTTCAAGCATTTCGCCGAGCACCGCACAGGTACGGTGCTCGGCGCCGAAGGAGCCCAAGGTGTGCAAAGCCGCGGCCATGGAGTCGGGGTTCGCGTTGTAGGCATCGTTGATGATGATGACACCGTCGGCGTTGGTGGCGATCTCCATGCGCATCGGGGATGCCGGACGGGCGGCCTCGAGTGCATCGGCAACGGCGTCCAGATTCATACCGGCACTGAGTGCGACCGCGGCTGCCGCGGCCGCATTGAGTCCTTGATGTGCTCCCAGCAGCTCGAGCCTGACCGGTGAGGTGGCACCCCGATAGCCGAGCGTGAAGTTGGCGTGGCCCCCCGAGTCGAGGTTGACGTCGCTGAGGCGCACGTCGCCGGCTGAGCCGAACGTGACCACCTTCGCGGCGGTGCGCGATCCCATGGCCGCGACGGCCGAGTCGTCGGCGTTGAGGATGGCGGTGCCCGCCTCGTCGAGGGCTTCGACGATCTCCCCTTTGGCGGCCGCGATTGCCTCGACGGAGCCGAATTCGCCAAGATGAGCTGATCCGACGTTGAGAACGACGCTGATATCGGGTTGGGCGATGCCGCACAGATAATCGATGTGTCCGATGCCGCGTGCGCCCATCTCAAGAACAAGGAACCTCGTATGGTCGTCGGCTGCCAGGATCGTCAACGGCACCCCCAGCTCGTTGTTGAAAGAGCCGCGTGCGGCGACGGTGTTGCCCAGCGCCGAAAGCAGCTGCGCGATGAGGTCTTTGACGCTGGTTTTGCCTTGTGAACCGGTGACGGCGATCACCGTGCACCGCTGGTCTCGTGTGAGTCGCGATGCAGTCTCGCGAGCTAGGTCGGTCAAGGCCTGTTGGGTGTCGTCGACGATGACCGCCGGTGCTTCCACAGCCCGGGTGGCTAGCACCGCCGCAGCCCCGGCATGCATGGCTGCGTCGACGAAATCGTGTCCGTCGACGTGTTCGCCGGCTATCGCGGCAAACAGTCCACGTGTAGCCATGTGACGCGAGTCGACCGACGCCGGACCGGCGACACGCAGATCTGCTGGCCCATCCAGGACACCGCCGGTGATGTCGGCGATCTCTTGCAGCGTCAGCGTGATCACGAATTCGCCCCATCGCCGCGCTGTTGAAGCGTCGCCCGGAGCACGGTCTCCAGTTCGACGCGGTCGTCGAAGGGAAGGACGCGGCCGTTAATGTCCTGACCGCGCTCGTGTCCTCTGCCAGCCACCACCACGGTGTCGCCGGTGCGGGCTGTCTGCACGGCTGCAGCGATTGCTGCGCGTCGCCCGGGCATGTCGATCACCGTGGCCACCGATCCTTGCGCGCCCTCGAGGATGGCATTGCGGATGGCGGCGGGGTCCTCGGTACGCGGGTTGTCGTCGGTGATGATCACAATGTCGGCGAGCCGGGCCGCCGTGTCCCCCATGACGCTGCGTTTGCCGGCGTCGCGGTCGCCGCCTGCCCCGAGCACCATGATGAGGCGACCCGCCGTGACCGGCCGTAACGCGTTGAGCACAGCTTCGACAGCATCGGGTTTGTGCGCGTAGTCGACAACGGCGGTGAAGTCTTGACCCGCCTCGACCCGTTCCATCCGTCCGGGCACTCCCGTGCACGCGGCTATGCCCTGGGCGAGCAGGCTGACTGGACGTTTGTCGTCAACGAGCATCGCCAACACCGCAAGTGCGTTCGACACATTGAACAGACCCGGCAGCGGCACTCGCAACGCGTGTTCGCGGTTTTGCGGGTCGAGGACCGAGAGGTCGGTGCCCAGTCGGTGCGGCCGGATGTTGACCGCTTGCCAGTCGGCGCGGTTGCCGTCGGTCGAAAATGTCGTCACCGGCAACGTTGTCTGCTCGATGAGTCTGCGCCCGTGCGCATCGTCAATGTTGACGACGGCACGTCGTGCGTGTTCGGGAGTGAACAGCGAAGCCTTGGCCTGGAAGTAGTCCTCGATGTCATGGTGAAAGTCCAGATGGTCACGCCCGAGGTTGAGGAAGACGGCCGTATCGAAAACGACTCCGTCGACGCGGCCCTTGACCATGGCGTGGCTGGAGACCTCCATCGCGCAGACGTCGATGTGTTCTTCGCGCATGACGGCAAGCAACGACTGTAGTTGTGGCGCTTCGGGGGTCGTGAGCGAAGATTCAGCCGGCCGGCCGTTGATGCGGGTGCCGATCGTGCCGATCACCGCCGGTTTGAGACCGGCACCCACGAGCGCCGATTCGGCTAGATAAGTGGTCGTGGTCTTGCCCTGCGTGCCGGTGATGCCGACCATCGTGAGGTCGGCACTGGGGGCGCCATAGATGAATCGGCTCAATCGAGGAAGCAGCGCACGCGGGTTGTCGACGACGAGGATCGGCATGTCGATCTCGGTGGCGATCAGCGCCGCACCTTCGGCGTCGGTGACGATGGCCACCGCTCCACGGGCCAGTGCCTGCGCGGCGTAGCTCGCACCATGGGCGCTGGCGCCCGGAAGGGCTGCATACAGGTCGCCGGTTTCGACCTGCGCGGTATTGAGCGCGATGCCACTGACGTGGCCGTCAAACTGGGCGGTCGTAACACCGCACTGTGCAGCGACGTCATTGATCGCTACGCGAGGCCGGTGCGTGGGCCGGGTGCGCATGGGTTCTATTACGTCAGCCACCAATCGAGGATATCTGTTACCACTCTTGCTCAATTTTGGGAACATCCGAACCGGTCGGTGCAATCCCAAACCGCTCAAGTGCCATAGACATGATGTCGTGGAACACCGGTCCGCCGGCCGAGCCGCCGCCGGCTGACGCGTACGGGTTATCCAGCACGATGTAGGTCAGGAAGCGTGGCTTGTCCGCCGGTGCGAACCCCATGAACGACACGGTGTTCTGGCCGCGCACGTACTTGCCGGTCACCGGGTTGACCCGCCATGCGGTGCCGGTCTTGCCCGCGACCCGGTAGCCCTCGATGGCCGCGGCCGGTGCGGTGCCATCGGGGGCCGTGACCGCTTCCATCATCTGGGTGACCATCTTTGCGGCCTTGGCCGAGACGACGCGTTCGCGCTTGGGTGCGGGCGCTTCGATCTTGGTGCCGTCGGCTTCGGTGAAGCCCTCAACGATGGAGGGTTCGACCCTAACGCCGTCGTTGGCGATGGTGCCGACGGCCTGCATCATTTGCAGCGCGGTCACCGAGACACCCTGGCCGAAAGAGATCGTGGCCCTGCTGGAGTCAGTCCAGCTTTTGGCTGGTGCCAGGATTCCGGCCGATTCGCCAGGCAACCCGCTGCTGGTTGTCTTGCCCAGACCAAACTTCGTCAGGTAGTCATGGAAAGTTTTGTCGCTCAGCTGCGAGGCTGCCACGATCGTTCCCAAGTTGGATGATTTGGCGATGACCCCGGCGGCCGTGAGGTTGATGGTGCCGTGCTGCCAATAGTCGCCGATGCGGAATCCGCCGACATTGATGCTGCCAGGCACCTTGATCTTGGAGTCCGGAGTGACCTTGCCCTCGTTAGCCAACGCGGCAAAGGTCAACGCCTTGAGCACGCTGCCGGGCTCATACACGAATTGGGCAGCACGGTTGACAGTGTTGTATGACGACATACCCTCACGGGTGTCAGCGTTGAAGGTCGGTGCCTGCGACATCTGTACGATCTGCCCTGTCTTGACATCCATCGTGATAGCCAGACCCCAGTCGGCCGACGAGGATCGTACGGCCTTGGCCAGGCGCTGGTCGGCAAACCACTGGAGGTCGCGGTCGATCGTCGTGGTGACCGAACCACCGGGGCGCATCTTGTGGACGGTGCTATCGGCCATCGGAATGCGTTGCCCGCCGACCGACACCTCATAGGTGCGAGTGCCGTCCTTGCCGGTGAGTTGTTTGTTGTACATCTGCTCGACGCCGGCCACTCCCTTGCCGCTGCCATCGATATAGCCGATGAGGTTGGCCCCCAACGTTCCGCCCGGATAATTGCGCAGGGTTTCGGGTTCGCTGAAGACACCGATGTAGCCGGCCTTCTCGATCGCACTGATCGCCTTTTCGGCTTTCCAACGTGGTGTCTTCTTCGCCAGGTAGACAAAGCGACTGTCGGGTTTGCGCAGCTTTTCGACCGTGTCGAAATAGTCAAGACTGGGGTCTACGGTCTCGATCAGGATGCGAGCGATGGCGGTGGCATTGGGTGTGGTCATGCTCGGGTCAGCGGTGAGGGACAGGCCGTCGTCGCTCGTAGCGAGTTCGACGCCATTGCGGTCGGTGATGTTGCCACGTGGCGCCGGCACGACGACCTTGGCTGTACCGGCGGCAACGGCCTGCGCCGCGTAGGCCTGTGCGTCGACGCCTTGGATCTGAAACAGACGTAGACCAAAAATGGTGAAGACAAAAAGGACTGCGGTGAGGCACAACGAGAGTCGGCGGCGAGCCAGGCGCTGCCGTTTGGTCATCGCTGGCCTCCCATCACGTTGGTGCCGCTCTTCGCCGGTTCGGCTTTGCCGATCACCTTTCCGTCGCTCAATCGCAGGAACACGGGGTTTGCGTTGGGCACCATGCCCAGGTTCGCCGCAGCCGCTGCGACACCCTGGGGGCTCCGCATCCGTTGCAGGTCATGGGAGAGAGCCTGTTGTGTGGTTTCAAGGCCGGCGGCACGCTTGTTGAGGTCGGCAATCGCGAAAGCTTGGGACTGCAACACGGTGCTCAAAAAGATGAGACCGACCAGTCCGGCCGACAGTAAAGCGATCACCACGGCCACGAAAGGCATCTTCGCCGCTTCACTCTTGGGCGGAGCGACGATGCGCAACCGTTTGGTCTGTTTGGCGACCGGTTGCCTCGAGCTGCGTACGCGAGGGTTGGCAAGTGCGCTCATGAGGCAATCCGTTCGACGGCGCGCAGCCGTACCGACTGCGCGCGACGGTTCTGGGCGATTTCAGCTTCGGTGGCAACTTCTGCGCCGCGCGTCAGCAGCGCGAATTTCGGAGCCATTGCGGCCGGAACAACCGGCATGTCGCGCGGCGCCTTACTCGTGGTGACGTCGGCGAAGGCTCTTTTGATCATCCGGTCCTCAAGTGAGTGATAGGCCAGCACGACGGCGCGGCCGCCGACCCTAAGCTGGTCAAGTGCTGCCGGCACGGCCCGCGAAAGCGCACCGAGTTCATCGTTGACCTCGATGCGCAATGCCTGGAAGGTTCGTTTGGCCGGGTTGCCGCCTTTGCGGCGGGCGGCGGCCGGGATGGATTCGCGGATGAGTTCCACGAGCCGGGCGCTGTCGGTGAAGGGCTGGTCGTCTCTGCCGGCGACGACGGCGTCGGCGATGCGCCGCGCGAATCGTTCTTCGCCGTAGTCGCGCAGGATGCGGGCCAAATCACGGCCGGTGTAGGTGTTGAGCACCATCGCGGCGGTGAGCTCGTCGTCTTCGTTCATTCGCATGTCGAGCGGAGCGTCCTTGGAGTAGGAGAATCCGCGGTCCACGAAGTCCAACTGCATCGAGGAGACCCCCAGATCGAACAGGATTGCGTTTACCTGGCAGTGGCCCGCACCGGCGACCACATCGGTGATGTCGTCATACACCGCCTGGACCAGGGTGATCCGGTCGGCAAAGGAGGCCAGCCGCTCGCCGGTGTGTCGAAGCGCCGCGGGGTCTCGATCTATGCCGATCACGTGCACGTTCGGAAAGCTTTGGAGGATGGCTTCGGTATGGCCGCCCAAACCGAGGGTTGCATCGACAACGACGGCGCCGGGTTTGCAAACCGCCGGTGCGAGGAGTTCACGCACACGGTCGAGCAGAACCGGCACATGCTGCGCGTCTGTCATCTCACCACGCAACTTTCATCAGCACGGTGATCAGTGCTGCAACAGCCATCGAAGCGCCGAGCGAAAAACCCATCACGGCGATCGAGTCGGCGACGTCATGTCGCACCCGTCGCTGTGGTGATTGCTTTTGCGTTGGCATGGTCGTCTGCATCGCTTTCTGCTGCCCGGTTGTGTTCTGTATGACCGCCGTTCGGTCAGACCCCCGACCGCGTCGGATCTGGCATCGGGGAAGTGATGTCAGAGCCAGGCGGTCAGAGATCTGGCCG
>JBBSRT010000013.1:0-17938 GCA_038242765.1 Propionibacteriales bacterium | reverse complement strand
CCGTCGAAGTTCCTCGTCGCTATCGACACGGTTGGCGCCAGGGCGGGTCGACTCACCACCTACGTCGACGATGTCAGCGCCGGCGGCGGCCAGCTCCAAACCGTGGGTGATCGCTGCGTCGGCGTCAAACCATTTGCCGCCATCAGAAAACGAATCAGGTGTCACATTGACGACACCCATCACCAGACAACGGTGGTCAGGCAGGTCGGAAAGCATCAGTGCGCCGTGATTAGGCCCATGGCTTCGGCCCTGGTCGCCGGGTCACGCAATTGTCCGCGCACAGCACTGGTGATCGTCTTTGCGCCCCCTTTGCGCACGCCGCGCATCGTCATACACAGGTGTTCGGCTTCGATGACGACGATCACTCCGCGCGGATGCAGCCCGTCGATCAGTGCGTCGGCGATCTGTGTGGTCAGCCGCTCCTGGATTTGCGGGCGACGCGCGAAGACGTCGACAAGACGGGCCAGTTTGGAAAGACCCGTCACCTGGCCGCCCTCCTCCGGTATGTAACCGACATGAGCAACACCGGTTATCGGCACGAGATGATGTTCGCACATCGACCAGAGTTCGATATCTTTGATCAATACCAATTCGTCGTGACCGACGTTGAATTTTCTTTCCAAGATTTTCGCGGGATCCTGATCGACACCGGCGAACAGTTCCTCATAGCTGCGAGCGACCCGAGCCGGGGTGTCTTGCAACCCTTCGCGGTCTGGGTCTTCGCCGATGGCAAACAACAACTCTCTGATCGCGGCTTCAGCACGCGGCCTGTCCACGCTCATACGACACCACCGGACGGCGGATCGGTGGGATCTGCCGGCTTGCCGGGATTAGCGGTGTCGGTCGGGCCGACGGGTTGGACCGGAGGCTCCGGAGCGATGACCTTCGGCGGCACATTGACCGGTGGCAAGGTCGAGGGCAACCGGTCATCCGAACCCGTCCACGCCGGACGTATGTCACGCCGGCGCAACGGTTCGAAAATTTGCGCTACCTGGGCCTTGTCGAGGGTCTCCTTCTCCAGCAATTCAAGAACCAGGGCATCAAGGACGTCGCGGTTCTGCTCAAGAATGTTGAACGCCTCATGGTGTGCCTCGGCGATGAGCTTGCCGATCTCCTCATCGACCACAGCGGCGATTTTCTCCGAATAGTTGCGCGAATGACCGATGTCGCGGCCAAGGAACGGTTGGCCGTTCTCCTCGCCAAAACGGACCGCCCCAAGCCGTTCGGTCATTCCATATTGGGTGACCATCGCACGCGCCAGGTTGGTGGCTTTCTCGATGTCGTTGCCCGCTCCCGTAGTGGGATTGTGAAAGACCAGCTCCTCGGCTGCGCGACCACCCATCATGTAGCCCAATTTGTCGAGCAGTTCGCTGCGTGTTTGCGAATATTTGTCCTCATCGGGCAGCACCATCGTGTAACCCAACGCGCGACCGCGCGGCAGAATCGTGATCTTGTGGACCGGGTCGCTTCCCGGGAGCGCCGCCGCGACGAGAGCGTGGCCGCCCTCGTGGTAAGCGGTGACCAACTTCTCGTGCTCATTCATCAGTCGGGAACTGCGCTGCGGGCCGGCAATAACTCGGTCAATCGCCTCCTCGAGCTCTATGTTGCCGATCATTTTTAGCCCTTTGCGTGCGGTCAGCAATGCTGCCTCGTTAAGCACGTTCGCAAGGTCTGCGCCACTAAAACCGGGCGTGCGTTTCGCAACCGATTCGAGATCTACGTCTTCGGCCAGTGGCTTGCCACGTGAATGCACCGTGAGGATTTGGGTGCGGCCCGCCATGTCAGGGGCATCGACGCCGATCTGTCGGTCGAACCGGCCCGGTCGAAGCAGGGCGGGGTCGAGAACATCGGGCCGGTTGGTTGCAGCGATGAGGATGACTCCACCACGGACGTCGAAACCGTCCATTTCGACGAGCAACTGGTTGAGGGTCTGCTCGCGCTCATCGTGCCCCCCGCCCATACCGGTGCCACGGTGGCGTCCGACGGCATCGATCTCATCGATGAAAATGATGGCCGGTGAGTTTTCTTTGGCCTGCTCAAAGAGGTCACGCACGCGGCTTGCGCCAACGCCAACAAACATTTCGACGAAGTCGGAGCCTGAGATCGAGTAGAACGGCACACCCGCCTCGCCTGCAACGGCGCGCGCCAGCAGCGTTTTACCGGTTCCCGGTGGCCCATACAGCAGGACGCCTTTGGGGATCTTTGCACCGACCGCCTGAAACTTTGCCGGTTCCTGGAGAAACTCCTTGATTTCGCCGAGTTCCTCGATCGCTTCGTCGCAGCCTGCAACATCGGCAAAAGTCGTTTGAGGTGTGTCTTTGCTGATCAGCTTGGCCTTGGATTTGGCGAACTGCATGACTTTTCCGCCGCCGCCCTGGATGTTGTTCATCAAGAAGATGAAGAACAAGAAGATCAGCAGGAACGGCAAGAGGGTGCCCAGAATCGATCCGAGGAGGCTAGGTTTGGCGATTTCCACGTTGTAGGACTTGAGCTTTTTGTCGGTGACAGCGCGTTCTGCCTGTTGCATGAGTCGCGAACCCTGGTCGCCGAGCCACGTTGCGCGGACTTTTTTGCCGTCGTTGAGGGTCGCGCGGATCTGCTGGTCGCCCTCGACGAACGTGACGTCCTTGACCTTCGAGTTGTCGAAATAGGTGACCATCGTGGCCGTCTCGACCTCTTGGTAGCCGTCATTGGACGATGCCACTTGCAGGACGGTCAACACGATGATGACGGTAAGGACGATCCAGAGCCACGGGCCCTTGAGAATACGCTTGAAATCCATGTATGCGGGCGCAGGCCCACTCCTCTTCGTGAGAACTCTGAAAGTCAGACGGTACACGCAAGCCCGTCCACTGTCTCAACGCGGATTCCCCCGTGAATTGTTCCCCCGGGTTTCGCACGCCCGGTTTCCCCCGGGCCCGTGGGAAACCTGCACCGCCCACGGGTTACAACACGTGGGCGGTGCCTGAAACACGTGGGCGGCAGGCCGAACGTCGATTTCGCGTCGCCATTTGCGTGACTTGTCCACAGAACCCGGTATCCGCTGAGATTTCCACAGCCTGCACATGTGAACATTCCTCGCTCGTCGGAGTCGATGCAGGGTTCGAGTATGGACCTACCAAAACCAATTGTGCGGGATTTCGTGACCCGTCATGATGTTCTCGTCGCCGGTGGCGACGACCGAGACATCCGTGCTGCCATACGGGCGGGCGAAATCACTGCTGTCAGAGCCGGCGCCTATGTTTCGACCAACGCATGGCTAGCCCTTGACGCCGTCGAACGCCACCGACTCCGAACTCGGATCGTTCTTCACCAACGTGGGACCGCCTATGCAGCCACGCATACGTCATCAGCTGTCGAGCACGACATCGACCTATACGGTCAGGACCTTTCGGTGGTCCATCTCACTCATCGTTGCGGCGGACGAGGTCGACGCGAAAACGGCATCGTCTATCACGAAGGGCCGATAGGCGATGAGTCACTGACCGAGATCGACGGCGCGTTGTACTCCAATCCGACCCGAGCGATGTGGGAAGTTGCCTTGATCAGCAGCGTCGAAAGCGCTCTCGTTTCTCTTGATTGCGCTTTACGATTGAAGTCGACCAGCAAAAACGCGCTTCACGAAATCGGAGGACCGTTCAGAAACTGGAGCAGGTCCCGCAACGCACGTCTGGCGATACTGCTCTGCGACGGCCGGTCCGGTTCGGTCGGTGAATCGCGCAGCCGTTACCAGTTCGTTCGGCACGGCATACCGGCTCCTGAACTTCAGTATGAGGTCCGCAACTCCAACGGAATACTCATCGCCTACACCGATTTTGCGTGGCTGGAGTATCGACACGTTGGCGAGTTCGACGGTCACGTGAAATACGACCTCAAATCCAAATGGGTCAAGGACCCCAAATTTGAAGTGATCAAAGAGAAGCTCCGCGAGGATGAGGTCCGTGATGAGTTGCTCGGCTTCTCAAGATGGGGTTGGGCCGAGTTGGATCCGCCGAGGCTCGATCCTTGGTTGCGAGGACTTCAGCGAAGCCTCGAACGATCACGTCGGCTTTATACGCGCAACGGCGTTCATATCCCGCTCCGCTGAATTTCGAGCGCTACCGCCCACGGGTTTCTGTCGCCGCCCACGTGTTGTAACCCTTGGGCGGCGCACATTTACCACGGCCCCGTGGTAGTCCGGCGGCGGCAGCGCGACTCAGGTGTAGACGTGTGGGGCCAGCGTTCCGATGCTTCGCAAGTTGCGGTATTTCTCGGCGTAGTCGAGCCCATACCCGACCACAAAGGCGTTCGGGATGTCGAAACCAACATATTTGACGTCGATCTTCATCTGCACCGCATCGGGTTTGCGCAGCAGTGCCGCTATCTCCACAGATTCGGGCCCACGGGATTTGAGGTTGGTGACAAGCCTCGACAGCGTGAGACCCGTATCGATGATGTCTTCGACGACGAGGACGTGGCGACCCGTCAGATCCGTGTCGAGATCCTTGAGGATGCGCACCACGCCCGACGACGTCGTGCCCGATCCGTATGACGAAACCGCCATCCAATCCATTTCAACGTGGCTCGACAGGCTGCGTGCAAGGTCGGCCATGACCATCACGGCACCCTTGAGCACACCCACGAGCAAAACATCCTTGCCGGCATAATCAGCATCGATTTGCGTGGCGAGCTCGACCAACCGCTGTTGGATCTGCTCCTCACTGAAGAGCGTCTGGTCTAGATCAAGATCGGCGGCGACATGAGATTGGTCCACGGGGTCAGCGTGCCACAGGGTTCGGTCCGAAGTTCAGTGTGTCCCCGCGTCGGAACGCCACGACACTGCCGGGCAGCTCGATGACGCGCTGCCCGCGCCATGCCACGACGAGTTCTTCGACCTGTATGAGGTGGTGCGCCGAAAGTTCCGCCGCGCGGACCCCCGCCTCGAGTGCGGCCCGGCGCAGTACCCGCATTCGGATCGGTGCTGCCAAGGCAGCCAACGTCGAGACTGACAGCTCGCGGGGTTCAGCGTCGGCAAGCTGGTCGAGATGATGCGAATCGAGACGGACGAGATCGGCGGTACGCGCAAGAGCAGCGGCAAAACCAGGCCCGAGGATTTCTTCGAGCAACGGCATCGCTTCGTGGCGGACTCGCACCCGTTGGTAGGCCGGATCGCTGTTGTGCGGATCGGTCCACCATTCGAGGTCGGAAGCTCGGCACACTTGCTCGGTTTCGCGTCGCGTCATTGCCAAAAATGGCCGCCGGTAGCGCCCGACCATCGGAGCCATACCCGAAATCGAACGCGGCCCCGACCCGCGCCCAAGACCGAGGAGCACTGTTTCGGCCTGGTCGTCGAGCGTATGACCCAGCAGCACCGCGTCCACGTTGTCGATCGCATCAAGCGCGCCATAACGCGCCGACCGGGCGGCCGCTTCGGGGCCACCAGCAACACCAACGTCCACCGAAACACTCGACGCATCCATACCTAACGACTGAACCCGCCGCACCGCTTCGGCAGCGACCCGCGCCGAACCGGCTTGCAGACCGTGGTCGATGATCACAGCCCGTGCAGCCAGAGAGCATTTGGGCGCTACATGGGCCAACGCGACAGCAAGAGCAAGCGAATCGGCCCCACCAGATACCGCTGCCACGACACGGCTACCGATCTCGAGGTCGGCCAGATTGTGTTTGATCAGGTTGCGCGCCTTAGCAACAACGGGATCGAGGTGTCCGCCCATCAGCAGTGGACGCGCGCCACCCAAGCCGCAGGATCAGTGATCTCGGACTTGGTGGGCAGATTGTCGGGCTTTTCCCACACGGCGTTGAAACCGGTAAGCCCGACACGGTCATTGACCTCTCGGACAAATGCGGCGCCGTCGCGGTATTGCCGCATCTTGCCTTCCAGACCAAGCAACCGGCGCAGCAACCGATCCAGGCTGCCCTGACCTTTGCGACGCTGATCGAATTTGCGGCGGATCTGAGCCACCGAGGGGATCACTTCGGGTCCAACGCCGTCCATGACGACATCGGCGTGTCCTTCGAGCAGTGACATGACGCCGGTGATCTTGTCGACGATCTCGCGTTGTGCATCGTTTTGGAACACGTTGGAGATCGACGCTTCCTCGTCGCCGTGGACAACTTTGATCAATTCGGACAGACCGTCGGTCAGCATCGCCGACAGTCCCGATGACTCGACATCGGTGGCTTCGATGAAGTCTTCCATCAGCGACCTGATGTGGTCGCGCATCCAGTCGACCGCGGTGAACTGCACACGGTGTGTCTCTTCGTGCAGACAGACCCACAGGCGAAAATCGTGTGGGTCAACACCGAGTTGTTGTTCGGCGTGGACGATGTTAGGTGCTACGAGAAGCATCCGGCCGGTGTCGGCGGCCGTGCCTTCCCAAAACGGATCGAATTGTCCGAGGACTTTTGTCGACATGAATGATAGGAGCGCACCGAGTTCTGCTCCGGTGACCCTGGCGCCGACCATCCGGCCCATCCCCGAGGAAAATTTGCCTGTTTTGTCGAGTTTGGCAGCCAGCGGGTCCATGATGACTCTGAAGCCGGCAATGTTCGCCGCTATCCAGCGCTCCCGGTCGACCACCAGCACCGGCGCCGTCGCTGACTTGGCGTGCAAACCGGTGAATTCACGCACGGGCGCCTCTGAGCGCACGGCTCCTTGGCGAAGTTCTTCGACGGCCTCGGCAATTTTTACCGGGGAGACTTCAGGTCCTGGCGGCACGAACCTTCTGGCTGTGGATTGGGCAAACTCCCAGTCGATCATGACTTAACCGTACGGGGTGTCGGTGCGTGCATGCTGCGATCAACCACACCGGCAGTCGCTGAGGGCCTCGGCGACGGCTTCGATGGCGGCGCGTCCTTCAAAGAGGTTGCCGCCACCGTTGGCCAGGGCGGCAAAGATGATGCCCCGCCCCGCCGCGTCAACCGCGACACCGGCTAGCCCCTGGACGCCGGTGAGAGTGCCGGTTTTCGCTCGGGTGAGCCCCAATGCACGGTCGTCGCCGCCGAAGCGGTTGCGCAAGGAGCCGTTAAACCCAGCCACTGGCAAACTCGCCAACAGCGCCTCGGTCCGTTGGTGCTGCGAAGCCACATAGAGGGTGCGGGCGAGTGTTTTGGTGGTCGTACGGTCGCGGCGTGACAATCCGCTGCCGTCGTGGATCTGCGTGTCGGACATGTCGATATCGGCCGTGCGCAGGATGTCGGTAACTGCCCTACTGCCACCGGCAAAACTGCCTTCGCGTCCACTGGCGAGCGCCACATGGCGAAAAAGTACTTCTGCAGCCTCATTGTCGCTGCGCTGATTGATGAGTTCGACGATCTGTCCCAGCGTCGGACTCTGCACCGATGCGAGGGTTGGCGCAGCTGCAGGCGCAGAACCGGCCTCAATAGATCCCGAAACGTCGATGTCGTGCTTTGCAAGCTCGGCGGCGAACTTCTGTGCCGCCGAGCGTGCGGGATCATCAAAGCGGAGTCCGCGGTCGACGCCTTGATCGACCCACAGTGCGCTGATGGGTGTGACGATGTCCTCGCGCACATATGATGCCTCCCAATCATTGCTGGCCGCCGGCCCGCTGAATAACGACTGGTCATAACTGAGCGTGACCGAGGTGCGGTCGCGCTTCCTCATGGCCTTGGCCGTCTTGATTGCCAACGTCGCGAGCGAGGCAGTTTTGGGATAGTCGCCCTTACGACCAGCCTTCATGCCCAGGTATGGATCTCCGCCGCCGACCAAGACGAGGTGTGACGGTTCGTCAAGCCGCACCGTGGTGTCGAAGCGTTGCTCGGGATCCATCGAGGACAGGGCTGCGAATGTGGTGAAGATTTTGTTCGTCGACGCCGGTATGAGTGCGGCTTCGCGGGTTGACCAGAGTTGTACGCCCGATTCGAGATCGATCGCGGTGAAGCCGACTCGAGAGCCAAGCGCACCGCTGCCGAGCGCTCCGTCAACGGCCTTCTTGACCTTGTCGCCTGCCGCCGGACCGACGTTCGAGTCCCGAATCGTGACGGACGCCGCCGAAATGTCTGCAATTTTGTGTGGCGGTTCGACGAACGACGAATCACAGGCTCCGGCACAGATCGTCTCGTTGAGATAGCCAAGACGGTAGGCACCAACGCCAACTGCAGCAACAATGGCGATCGTGAGGACGGGCACCGTCCACGCCGTGAGAAGGCGCCATACCCTGCTCGTGCGTCCCTTAGCCATATGCGAGAGACTAATGCGCAGGGTTGCCCAGCAAAACCGCGAGGCCAGTCGGCACCTTTCTCGCCCGATTCATTGTGGAGGATTCGTGAACTTCGATGTCACCGTGGAAATCCCCAAGGGGAACCGCAACAAATATGAGGTCGACCACACGACCCATCGAATCCGGCTGGACCGCACCCTTTTCACCTCGACGCAGTATCCGGCTGACTACGGCTTCATCGACAACACCCTGGGTCTGGACACCGACCCACTCGACGCGCTGGTCCTGCTGTCCGAGCCGACGTTCCCCGGCTGTGTTATTGGCTGCCGTGCCATCGGAATGTTCCGGATGACCGATGAGGCAGGCGGAGACGACAAGGTGCTATGCGTGCCTGCGGCCGATCCGCGCCAGAAGCACCTCCAGGATATTTCGGACGTGTCGAAATACGACCGACTCGAAATCAAGCACTTCTTTGAGGTCTACAAGGATCTCGAACCGGGCAAATCCGTCGAGGGCGCCAATTGGGTCGGTCGCGAGGAAGCAGAAGCCGAAGTCGCAGCCAGTTTTCAGCGGTTCAAGGACAACGGCGGCTATTGAGCCAGCCTGCTGCGGGTGCGCGTCGTGCGAGCGTGGGGAAGACTCGGACCATGAGTCGTCTTCGAAGGTATGCTGCGATCCTCGCTCCGCTGTCGCTGCTCATTGCCTGCACCCAACCGGGAACGACGTCGGGGCAAAATGGGTCGACTGCCACCACTTCGGCCCCGAAAACCCCTCGTCTCGAAGTCACCACCGCGGCCGACGACCTTGAACATCCGTGGGACATCGCGTTCCTACCCGGTGGTGACCTGATCTTCACCGAACGAGATCGCGAACGCGTCAGCATCTTGGGCAAGGACGGCAAGCGTCATACGGTGCTCGAATCTCCGAACGGCATGTGGCACGGAGGCGAAACCGGGCTGATGGGCATCGCGCTCGCGCCCGATTATGCCAAAAGCGGAGACTTCATCACCTGTCACGGTTATCGCTCGGGCAAGACCGCCGATGTGCGCGTCGTGCGGTGGCACCTGGCCAAGGACATGGATTCGGCAAGCAAGGTCACTGATTTGGTGACGGGCTTGCCGTCGAGCAGCGGTCGACATGGCGGCTGCAGCCTCGCGGTCGGACCCGACAGCAACCTCTTCGTCGGTACCGGCGATGCAGCGATTGGCACCAATCCCCAAGACCTCAATTCCGGCGGCGGCAAGATTCTACGCATCGACCCCAAAAATGGCGATGGTCTCAAGAGCAATCCTTTTGGCGAAGCCGGCAACGACATGAAGCGTCGCATCTGGACGTACGGCCACCGCAACGTGCAGGGTCTGGCTTTTGACAAGGACGGACAACTCTGGAGCGTCGAGCACGGGCCCGACGTCGACGACGAAGTCAACAAGGTCATCAAGGGCGGCAACTACGGCTGGAACCCCGTCCCCGGCTACAACGAGTCGGTCCCGATGACCGACGACGACCTTCCGGGCAAGCAGCAGGCAGCCGCTTGGGAATCAGGCAAACCCACCTGGGCAACGTCGGGGGCTGATTTTCTTGCTGGCAAGCAATGGGGTTCGGTTGAGGGCGAACTGGCGGTCTCGGCCCTCAAGGGCGAATCACTTCACTTCATGCGCCTCGGCACCGACGACAAGGTCGACGAGGTGGACCAGGTCGGCGAGTTTGACCGATCGTATGGACGACTGCGCGCCGTGGCCGTCTCGCCCGACGGTGACCTTTTTGTCAGCACCTCCAATGGCTCTGACGACAAGATTGTGAAAGCCAGCCCACTCTAAACGACGCTGCCCGCGCCGATGCCGAGCAGTGCGCGCATGGTGGCCCCGAAGGCTTCGACATCGACCGTCGAGTCGAGGGAACGCATGGCTCCGAGACCGATGCCCAGGCTCAGCAGCGCGGTCGCTGCTTGGTCGGGTGACATCGCCAACGACACTCCAGCCTCGTCAGTCACCGATTTCACCAAACAGGCAATGACGCCACGGATCGACCGATGGCGCGACGTCAACTCAGTGGCGACATAGGGACTTTGACGAGCGACCGCGGCGAACTCGACCTCAAGAGCTGTCCAACGCGGTTGCCCGAGGCCTTTGCGTGCCCACCTCGTGAATGCGTCAATTCGACCATCGAGATCGGTTTGAGTGCTGAATGCCTCGACCACCGCATCGATTTGTTCGGCGTGGATGAGATCAAGCACCGCCAGACAAAGCTCCTCCTTGCCGGTGAAGTTGGAATAGACAGCGCCTTTGGAAAACCCTGCCTCGACGGCTACCCGATCCAGCGACGTAGCCGCGTAGCCGTCAGCAAGGAACATTTGTGAGGCCGTGGCAATCAGGCGTCCACGGGTTCGGGCTTGCCGCTCAGTCCTACTGGTCGGCTGCAGATCGTCTATCGTCATGTACGTCTCCGTCGCTGTTTGTGTGCGGTCACCTTCGCAACTATTACAGATACCGTTAGTATCTGAAAGGTGATCTCCCAAGATATTGTCATCATCGGCACCGGATTTTCGGGAATGGGCATGGCTATGAAGCTCAAGGAGTCCGGGCGCACCGATTTCGTCATCCTTGAAAAGGCCCATGATGTCGGCGGCACTTGGCGCGATAACACCTATCCGGGTTGCGAGTGCGACATACCGAGCCAGATGTATTCGTTTTCGTATGAGCTCAACGCCGATTGGAGCAAAAGCTTTTCGGGTCAGCCCGAGATCTGGTCATACCTGCGCAAAGTTGCCGACGAGCACGATCTGCGCAAATCGATCGACTTCGGCGTCGAAGTCTCCGGCGCCGATTGGGACGAAGGTCGCCAGCGCTGGACCCTCTACACCAACGGCGAAAGCTACGATGCGCGCATCGTTGTCGCAGGAGTCGGGGGGCTCCACATCCCTAACATCCCTGAAATTCCTAGCGCCGACGTGTTCAGCGGTGCCCGGTTCCACTCCGCCTCGTGGGATCACAGCGTCGACCTCAAAGACAAAAGGGTCGTCGTCATCGGCACCGGCGCAAGCGCGCTCCAATTCATTCCGATCATCGCCGAAGAGGTCGCCGAGTTGACGGTCTTCCAACGCACACCGTCATGGGTGTTACCCAAGAACGACAAGCCGACCGCCGCGTGGAAAAAAGCGCTGTTCAAGCACGTTCCCGGTGCGCAACGGGCCTACCGCAATGCGATCTATTGGGCGCTCGAGTGCCGCGCTGTCGGCTTCAATGGCATCATCGACTTCTTGCCGATCGCCCAAAAGATGGCCAAGAGGCACATCTACAGCGTCATCAAGGACCCAGAACTGGCGCGGAAACTCACCCCTGATTACCGTTTCGGCTGCAAACGGGTCCTTCAATCCAACACCTACTATCAGGCCTTCAACCGCGACAATGTCACGCTCAACACCGATGGGGTCGGCAAAATCACGCCAACCGGCGTCGTCGATAGCGCCGGCAACGCCGTCGAAGCGGATGTCATCATCTACGGCACGGGCTTCCATGTGATCGACGCATTCGACTACCTGGAGATACGTGGTCGGGCCGGCCTCGATCTGGCTAAGCAGTTCCGCGAAAATGGTGTCGAAACCTATATGGGCATGACGGTCCACGGCTTCCCGAACCTCTACTTCATGCTCGGCCCTAACACCGCGCTGGGCCATAACTCGGTGGTCTTCATGATTGAGCAGCAAACGAAGTTCATTATCAACATGCTCGATGAGATGGACGGGCGTGGAGCCGTGTCGGCTGATGCCACCGCCCACGCCCAACACGATTTCAACGTCGAGATTCAGCGCAAAGTCGAGAAGGGCATCTGGACCCAGGGCGGCTGCACCAGCTGGTATCTGGACAGCCAAGGCAAGAACAGAACGATCTGGCCGAAGTTCACCTTCCAATACTGGTGGGAGACCAGGAAGGTGGACGCCCCCGACTTCGAATGGAAGAACGCATCATGAGCCCGGGCCTGCCGGCCGGCCCACGCGCCCCGGCGCTTTTCCAAACGCTTCTTTTCATGCGCCGAAGTATGGGCACCTTCGGCAAACTCCATGCCAAATACGGCGACACCTTCACGATGCGCATCCTGCCCGGGCCTCGCAATGTGGTCATCTTCAGCCGGCCCGAAGACATCAAAGAGGTCTTCGCCGGCGACCCTGCCGACTTCCATGCCGGCGAGGGCAACGCGATCTTGAGACCTGTCATGGGCAAACATTCGGTGCTGCTCACCGACGAGGACGAGCACATGCAAGCACGCAAATTGCTCATGCCCGCCTTCAACGGTGCTTCGCTGCGCGGCTACCGCTCCCTGGTCGAGTCGATCGCCAAGAACGAGGTCGATGGCTGGTCTGACGGTGAAACCTTGACCACGCTCGATCGGATGAATGCGCTCACCTTGGAGATCATCCTGCAGGTCGTCTTTGGCGTCACCGACGAGGCGATGCTCAGCGCCGCAACGCCATCGATCTTGAGCACCGCGACGACGTTTTGTCCCGGCTCCTGCGGGCCGGCCGAGGCGAGGACACGAACGTGGAGCCACTCAGCGATGTTGAGCTTCGCGACCAACTCGTCACGCTCCTGCTGGCTGGCCACGAGACAACGGCGTCTGCGTTTTCGTGGATGTTGCACGAGCTCGGCCGGCATCTCGACGTGCAAGCCCAAGCGCACAAAGCTGCCGATGAGGGCGACGACGCATTCCTCGAAGCATGCCTCAAGGAAGCTATGCGCCTACACCCAATCATCGACTTCGTAGCGCGGGCTCTCAAGCGGCCACGGGAGGTTGCCGGCTGGAAGGTTCCCCGTGGCACCACCGTCGCGCCCTCAATCGTCCTGGCACACAGCCGCGATTCCAACTTCGCCGATGCCCACCGGTATCGACCACGGCGTTTCCTTGACGAGCACATCGAGCCCAACACGTGGATTCCCTTCGGTGGCGGCGTACGGCGTTGTATCGGGGCGGGTTTTTCTCTGATGGAGGGCACCGTCGCGCTTCGTGAAATTTTGCAGCGTTATCACCTTGATGCATCTGAGCCTGCCCCGAACCGACTTCGTAACATCACCAACGTGCCGGCCGACAAGGCTCCGTTACGGCTGAGTGCCCGCTGAACGGTGTCGGTTGAGGAGGCCGTATGGCTTGTAGAGTCCGGGTATGAAAGCAATCCAGATCACCTCGCTCGACGGTCCCGAAGCGGTCAAACTTGTCGATGTCGATACTCCCACCGCCGGTGAAGGCCAGGTCCTCATCCAGGTCAAGGCTGCCGGGGTTTCGTTCCCCGAGGTGCTGCAGACGCGGGGCCGCTACCAAATCAAACCGCCGCTGCCGTTCGTGCCAGGCGCCGAGATTGCCGGCGAAATCGTCTCTGCGCCTGCCGATTCGCAATTCGAAGCCGGTGACCGAGTCACCGCATTCACGATGCTGGGCGGCTTCGCCGAACAAGCTGTCGCACAAGCCGACATGGTGTTCGCCCTGCCCGACTCGGTGTCCTTCGAGGAGGGTGCGGCGATCCCGCTGAACTACCTCACCGCCCACTTTGCCCTCATCGAGCGTGGCCAGATGACCGAGGGCGAGTCGGTACTCATCCATGGCGCCGCCGGCGGCGTCGGCACCGCCTCCATACAGGTGGCCAAAGCGTTCGGAGCCGGCCGCGTGATCGCCGTGACGTCAACCGCAGAAAAAGGTGCGGTTGCCCTTGAAGCTGGAGCCGACGAATTTGTACTCGTTGACGGTTTCAAGGATCGCGTCAAGGAAAGTACGGACGGCAAGGGCGTCGACATCGTTGTGGATCCCGTCGGCGGCGACCGCTTCACCGACTCGTTGCGGTCGCTGGGCGATGACGGACGCCTGCTGGTCATCGGCTTCACCGCCGGGGAGATTCCCACCGTCCAAGTCAACCGGTTGCTGCTCAACAACGTCAGCGTCGTCGGTGTCGGATGGGGTGCATACGTCCTCAAGCGCCCCGGGTATGTGGCCGGCGAGTGGGCAGAGCTATTGCCACACATCGAAAGCGGCGCTATCAAGCCGCCCGTGGGCGCGACGTTCGCGCTCGCTGACGCCGCGAAGGCACTCAGCCTGATCGACGAGCGCGGTGCGACCGGCAAGGTGTTGCTCACGCCCTGAGTTCATACCCACGATTTGGGACGTCATCGTTGACCTGAGTCGCGTGAGTTCGAGGGATCAGTGCAATGCCTTGCCGTGCGAAGCCGCTCCAACACCACTTCGGAGAACGTTGAATGACCAATTCCCACCTTGTCCGCCTCGGCGCGATTTTACTCGCTCTCGCGTTGATCGCGACCCCGGGGATTGCACAAGCAAAACAGGTCGACAGTTGGTGGTTCGATCAACTACACCTTGCCGATGCGCACAAACAGACCGCCGGGAAAGGCGTCACCGTTGCGGTCATCGACCAGGCGCTCGACCCCTCAGTGCCCGACCTCAAAGGTGCCAACATCCAATTCGGTCAAGGCTGCGACTCTGACAAGAAAACACAGCCCGCCGGTCCCGGCGAGCTTTTTGGTCATGGAACCGGTATGACAACGATCATCGCTGGACAAGGCACCGGCAATGCTGCTGATGGTGCCGGAGTCACAGGCGTCGCACCCGATGCGACCATCCGCTTCTATAGCGACGATACAGAACCCTCGACCAAAAAGTTCGACTGCTCAGAATTCGGACTGGCCAAACAGTTCACCCGCGCCGTCGATGACGGCGCCGACATCATCAGCTATTCGGTCGGCGGCACCCCCGAGGTCGAAGATGCCGTCCAACGTGCCATCGCCCAGGGTGTCGTAGTGGTTGCCGCCAGCGGCGAGGGCGGCACCTTCGTTTCTCCGGCGTATGTCCCAGGGGTGGTTGCAGTCTTGGCCGTCGACGATAAAGCGGACCCTTGGCGAAAGAATCCACGCTTGAGTAGTTCGTCACCTGATGCTTATGAGGGCGGCTACCCGGTGATATCTGCACCCGGCGTCGCCGTGCCCGTCGGGGCCTCCCGCGAAGGCCGCTGGGTTTCGGGCTTCGCTCGTACCGGCACCTCCGATGCGACAGCGCTGGTCGCCGGCCTGTTGGCCCTCGTCAAATCCAAGTATCCCGACGCTACCGGCAATCAACTGATTCAACAGCTCATCCACTACCCCGGCGGCGATTCCGGCTACGCTTGGGATTCGAATTACGGGTTTGGTATCGGTTCGGCCACCAACATGTTGCCCCACGACCCCACCAAATGGCCCGACGTCAACCCACTGCTCAAAGGCCCATACAAAGCAGTCGAAGACTTCCCGATGGCCATCCGCGGCAAAAAATATCCCACCGCAACCCCACAAGCATCGGACGAAAGCAAGACGGAAACCACGGCCACCGACACTAATAGCGACGACAGCGTGCCCGTCTGGGCGTGGGGCCTTGTCGCCCTGCTTCTTCTAGCCACAGCAGTCGGACTTGCCGTCGTGCTGACCAGACGGCGCCGGCGGGAGGATGACAACGAAACGGGACTCAAAGGCCGCTGAGGCAGCATGTAGCCCGACAATGCTCAGTGGCGGCGGCGACGGACCTGGGTGGCTCCGATGGCGCCCACGAGCGCCAGCAGGATTGCGCCGGCGATCCATGGTGTGGCCGATTTGCCGCCGGCATCGGTGGTCGCTGCCTTGTCACGCGTTTTCGGAGAGGCCGCTTGCTCACTCGAATCGGCTGACGGCTGCGACGCGGTCTTCTTCGACCGCGGCCTAGGCTGCGGGAGCGCCGAGTCGCCCGACGACGACGGCTTCTTGAGCACCTCGTCCCCACCTTTCGCGCCAGAAGTGCCGGAGCCACCTGAAGCACCTGAATCGGTGGAACCGGTGGATCTGCCTGCACCCGAAGCGCCAGCCCCCGAGCCGCCGGATCGCACCGGCCGCACGCCCGGTTTCGCGGACGTGAATGTCCAGCCTTCGAAACCGCCAGCAGTGACGCGCCGGTTTGCCGCACCGGACTGGCTGTACGCCCATGAACCGCCGTTCGAGGCATGCCAATAACGCCAATATGCCGATACCGGCGGCGTCGTCTGACACTTTTCCTGCGCCCTCGACGGCCTGTTGTTGATCCGACAGACCACCCCTGGCCCATCCTTGATCGTGCCCTGCGTCGAGAAGCCCGCTGCATGCAGCGCCGATAAGCCCGATCCATCGGCATTCGCTGCGCACCGTACGGTAACCCCACCACCCAGGGGTCCGTAGTCGACGACGACCGTCACGCCCTTGTTAGACGTGCAAACCCCCGACGCTGCTTGGGCCGGACTGGCCAACATCGCGAATGGCGCGCACAACAGCAGCGCGGCCCAGATCCCCCTCACGCGCCTCATGTCGGCGCACCGGGTTTGCGCCGCAGCCGTGCTGCACCGATACCGAGCCCAGCCAACGTGAGCAGTGCGAGCACGGCGAGTCCCGCGTACATCACGCCCGACGAGATGGCATAACCCTGCGACGAGCGGATATCTTGGCTCGCGATCGGGCCAGCGTCATTGCTCACCAGCGGCAAGGAGACAGCATTGGCCAATCCGGTATGGGCGGTGCTAAGCCACGACGTTTGGACCATGCCTGCTGCGCTTGCTGTCGTGACAGCCAGATCCCCCCGTTTCGCGTTCGGGGTTTTAGGAAGGCCGCCGTCCTTGACCTGCGCGGCATTCAAAACCCTGCTTGCGCCAGCGTCGGACAGGCCGACAGCCTCTCGTCCCGAAGCAACCGCCGCTGTTGCGGCCAGGTCAGGGATACCAGCCTCGTTTGAGATCGCGCCATCTGCATGAAGTGTTTTCTGCAACGACATGGCGGCGGACTGGATCCGATCGGCACGTTTGCCCTTCCATGCGGCGGGGACAGCCGACAACAACGCCTCGTCGCCGATTTCCTTCTCGTCGATCGCGTTGAGCGCCTGCAGCGCCCACGCCGTCGCAGCAGGGTCGCCGGTCTTGCAATCGGCTGCGAGTTCGGCCGGAAACTCGCCGTCGTCGCATTGCATCGATTCGAGATAAGCGACGCCCTTGTCAACAGCGCTGTCCTCGTCGGCCATCATCGCAGCCAGGACGGCCAGCACATGGCGTTCGGTGCCGTTGCTTTCATCGGCGTATTTGCCGTCGTCAACGAAACGACCTTTGTCGTCCTGCAGCGCAACGAGGTCACCGCCGAGCGCGGCAATTTTTTTGGTCTCGGGCTTTTTTGCCACTGTGCCCGCAATGATGAGCTTGGCGACCGGCTCGACATATACGGCGTTCTTTTCGTAGGGCTCGCCGTAGGCAAACGCTCCCACGGAGTCCTTGTCGAGCAGGAACGTCGTGACTCGGTCGGCGAATTTGGGTTGTTCTCCCAACAGGCGCATCGCGAGCGCGGTGTCGGCGGTCAGGTCGTAGTCGGTGAACTTCTTTTCGCCGTCCTTGATTTCGATGTGATCGCCATTGCTGAGCTTCGAGGCCAGGAACTGGCCCAGTTTGCCTTGCGGGGTGTTCGCTTCAGCATCGATCTTTTCGCCCTCGGTGACGACCACATTTGTCGAGTTGCCGCCCTTGACCACCTTGGTGCGTATAACGGGTTTCGGAACCTTGATGATGGTTTTGGTCTTGACGATCGTCTTCACTGCGTTGGTGTCGAGGTGGACGAGCCCCAAAATCGCCTGCGAAGTGGCCCGCCGCCACTGGTCTTGAGCCAACGAGTCGATGCCATGGGTTTTCGCCGTTGCCAACGCTTCGGAATTGTAGCCGATCGCGCCTGCATCTCCGCGCAGCTTGCCGCCCT
>JBBSRT010000012.1:0-18133 GCA_038242765.1 Propionibacteriales bacterium | reverse complement strand
GGACAGCGCAGAACGCCTCGACCTTTGCCGTGGGACCCGAAACGATCAGCTCATCGGAATTGACGATCGAGGTTTCCGGGCGCGCATATGTGAAGTCTTCACCGCGTCGCTTGACCCCGACGATGGTGACGCCGAAACGTTTGCGCACTTGGGATCCCTCGAGCGTCTTGCCGGCAAGCTCGCGTGGAGCACGAGTGCGCGCGATGGCGAAACCGTCGTCGAATTCGATGTAGTCGATCATGGCCCCGGTGACCATGTGGGCGACGCGCTCCCCCATTGCCGATTCCGGTCGGACAACGTGCGTCGCGCCGACGCGTTCGAGGATCTTGGCGTGTTTGTTGTTGATTGCCTTGGCCCAGATCTCCTTGACGCCGAACTCGGCCAAGCTGAGGACGGTCAACACGCTGGCTTCAATATCGGTGCCGATGCCCACCACGGCGCGATCAAATTGTTCGACACCAATTTGTTTCAGTGCTTCGCTGTCGGTCGAATCAGCGGCAATGACATGGGTCAGCTCGGTGGCCCACCGCTGGACCAAATCCTTGTCCTCATCGATGGCCAAGACCTCATGACCCAGGCGCACCAGTGATTTTGCCACCGAGCTGCCGAAACGGCCAAGGCCGACCACGATGACCGGTCCACTGTCGCTGTCCGTCTCTTTTTTAGGCAATTTCTTCTCTTTCCTAGCCGATCGCTCTTCTAGCCGATGATGGGGCGTTCTTCAGGCAGGTGGTAACGGGGGGTCCGTTGTCGCATGGTCAAGGCCGACGCTGCGGTGATGGTCCCGACCCTGCCGATAAACATCAACGCCATCAAGACCCATTGCGCATTGACGGGCAGGTCCGAGGTGATGCCGGTGCTCAGTCCGACGGTGCCAAAGGCTGACGTCACTTCAAAAAGCACCTGGTCGAACGCGAAGTCGGTCATGCTCAGTACGGTCAAGGTTGCGACCGCGACGAGCATGACCGCAACCAACGCGATGGTCAGGGCTTGACGAAGGGTCTCGCTGTTGATGGAACGCCGGCCCACCATCACTTCGGGGTCGCCGCGCAGTTCGGCCAGGATGACGAAGGCGAGAAGAAGAAACGTCGTGACCTTGATGCCGCCGGCGGTGCTTGCGCTGCCGCCACCGATGAACATCATGATGGTGCCGATACCCAGGCTTTCGGGTTTGATGTTGGCATAGTCGACGCTGTTGAAACCACCTGAGCGCGGCATCACACCAGCTTCGATGCTGGTGACGATTTTATGCCACCAGCCCATCGAGCCCATCGTGCCGGGGTTGTTCCATTCGACGGCAAGGAATGCCACCGTACCGGCAAGGAAGAGCGCTGCTGACCCCCATACGGTTAATCGGGTGTGGATCGTCCACCGGCTGGGTCGGCGCCAACCTTGGAAGAGTTCGGCCATGACGGGGAAGCCGACCGCTCCGGCGTAAACGGCGATGCTGAGCGGGAAGATGACCATCGCGTCACCGACATATTTGACCAGGCTGTCGCCCTCGAGGGCGAATCCGGCATTGTTGAACGACGAAATCGCATAAAAGACGCCATGCCACAGCGATGTCTGCCAGTCTTCGAAGTATGCTGCGCGGAAGCGAAGCGTCAAGATGACGGCAAGCACGGCCTGAAAGCTGGCCATCGTGACGATCACGCGCCGCAGGAGTGGCCGTACTTCGCCGATGTTGATGACATGCATTTCGGCTTGGGCCACCAATCGGGTGCGCAATCCGAGCCGGCCGCCCACCAAGAGGCCCAGCAACGTGGCGATCGTCATGATCCCGATGCCACCGATTTCGATGAGCGCCAAGATGACGCCCTGCCCAAACGGAGTCCAAAAGGCTGAGGTGTCGACGGTGGTCAATCCGGTTACCGTCACCGCCGAAACCGCGGTGAAAAAGGCGGGCTGGACCGCAGAACCGACCGAAGTGTGGTGCGCTGCCGGCACCATCAAAACGAGCGAGCCGATGATCGCCATTGTCATGAAGCCAAGTGGCAGAAGACGAACCGGGTGCAAGAGGGCAGCCGGTATCTTGAACTTCGACCTCATTGGCACGGCACGACGCTACCTCAGTCAGACTCCTGCTGCTTCTTCCATTGCCGGAACAACTCTTCCGTGTTGCCCGCACGCCAGTAGCCCGAGATCGACAGGTCGCGGCGTGCTACCCCGCGATCGTTGAGCAGATAGGAGCGCAGCGCCTTCATCAGGCCAGCCTCGCCGTGGACGAACGCCTGAACGCGGCCCTGGGGCCATGGCATTGTCTTCACCGCATCTGCGAGCAGCGTCGTCGTCCCGCGTGGCTGGGTTCGGCGATGCAGCCAGTGCAACCGGTGCGCAGTTCCGATATCGATCTTGACCTCATCGTCGGGTCCGTCGACTTCGATGAAAATGGTCGCCGGTGTGTCTGCGGGCAACGATTCTAAAGCGGCTGCGATCGCCGGCAGCGCCGTCTCGTCACCGACAAGCAGATGCGCGTCGACCTCTGGGTCAGGCGAATAGGCACCCCCTGGGCCACGCAGATGAATGATGTCGCCGGGTTTTGCGTCGCGCGCCCAGGGCCCGGCGAATCCCGAGTCACCGTGCACCACGAAGTCGATGGCAATTTCTTTTGCCTCAAAATCGACGTAACGAAGCGTGTAGGTGCGCAGAACCGGTTGCGCTGCGGCTGGCAGGTCAGCTTTGATGCGCACCAAATCAAGTGGTTCGCCATAGTCGACGGCCGGGTCCAGGAACACGAGTTTGACATAGTTATCTGTGCAGGCGTTGTGCCGCGGGGCATAGTCATCAAATCCGGGGCCGCCGACAACGACACGCACCATGTTTTGGGTCAACCAGCGGGTGTGCAGCACCTCAAGGCGCGCCGGATAGCGGTGTTTGTCATCGACCATGCCGCCACGCTAGCAAGACCGTTCAGACCAGCTGAGTCACACGTCACAAAATGCAAAAACATGGCGTCACCATGCTAGTTTCGTGCGGTGGCGAACCGTATGAAGGCAATCAGATCACTGTCGACGCGCGTCGGTGGTGGCTCGGAGTTCCCGGGCCTCGCGTTGACCATGGGCAGCCTGTTTTTAGCCTTTTTCAGCGCCGTGCTCGGTTGGCACTACGCAACCGTGGTGCTTCTTATCATTTCTGTTCTCGGCGAATGGTTTTTACATCGCGATGCGCCAGATGCAGCCAAATTGCTGCGACAAAGCGGTCTCGGTATCCCTATGCGGTTTGGAATCCGTGTCGTGGCCGTGTTGTTGGTCGTGGAGTTCGACAGCATGTGGCCATTGCGTGCTTTCGTCGTCGGCGCCATCGTGTTCGTGTTGGTCCTGTGTGCGCGCACACTCCATACCGAGTATTACCGGGTCGGGCCGCTGCGACCGATGGAAACCCGCAACATCCCCGACAACCCCACGATCGCCACCGAGCCGCCGACACACCATTTCCGACTCGTTGTCACCGAACTTCTTGTGTTGGCACCGGCACTTGTTGAGGCTCCCGGGCCGCTGATCTTGGTCTTGTCTCTGGTCGGTGCGATCGTGCTCGTGGTGTCGTCCATTCCGGATGCTCGAGCCACGTGGCGGATGCGTCAACAAAAACGAGCCACGGGTTTCACCGGGCCGCTGCGCCAACTTCAGACCTACATCGATAACTATCAGCCCGAAGTGTTGCTTCATCTGAGCGGACCGGCCAACGCCGGATATCAGATCAACACCTGGCTCAATACGCTCGAATCGCTCGATCAGCGGGTGTTGATCATCGTCCGCAACAAGCCGTTGTTCGAAAACATGGCCCAGACGTCGCTGCCAATCATCCGACTCAACAACGCCGGTGAACTCATGATGTTGACCTTCTCTGCGGCCAGCGTCGCGCTGTATCCGACGAACACCGGCAACAACATCCACCTGTTGCGACTGCCCAACTTGATGTCGGCATTCATTGGCCATGGCGACAGTGACAAAAGCGCTTCGATCAACCCCTTTTCGCGCGTGTATGACGAGCTTTGGGTGGCCGGCGAAGCAGGCGCCGACCGCTACCGCAAGTCGGGCCTGGGAATCCACGAGTCGCAATATCGCCATGTGGGGCGCCCGCAGGTTCATGCGGTTTCCCAGTCACCCGGGTTGGGTGCCGACGACGTGCCCACGTTGCTGTATGCACCGACCTGGGAGGGGGTCAACCTCGAACAGGAATATTCCTCTGTGGCCGCGATCGGAAAATCAATCATCAAGGCGGCGCTGTCCTCACCCAAACCGGTGCGAGTCGTCTACAAACCGCACCCATTCACCGGCCGACGAGACGCGAAATACCATCAGATCCATGCCGACATCATGGCGATGATTCGCACCGCCCGCGGCTCCTCGGGCATTGATCATCTGGTGGTCGGCAACGAAACGGGCGAACCCTCGCTCAACGATTGTTTCAACCAGTCGACCGCCATGGTCGGTGACATCTCCAGCGTCGTCAGCGACTATTTGGCCAGCGAAAAACCGTATGCGGTCTTCAACCATGAGGGCACCACCCGCGAAGAATTCGTTCACAAGTATCCCTCCACAGCGGCCGCGACGATTCTCGAACGCGACGGCAGCGGCATCAGTGATTTCCTTGAGGTCGTCACCGGCCGACGACCTGATGACTTCGCTGCCGCGCGTGTTGACCTGTCGACCTATCTTCTGGGTCCGGCCGAAAACAGGTCGATCGAAGCGTTCCAGCATGCAATAGATGCACTCGCCGCCCGCGCAAACGCCGAACGATTCGACTATCGGCCGCGTGGTTAGGTTTGCAGTCGCTGCGACCCGATAGGCTGGCGAGGTGAATCCGGCAGCCGAAACGGTGCATATCGCCATCGTGACCTACAACCGCTCCACCTTCCTCAAGGAACTTCTGGCGAGCACAGCCCGTCTGCACACGATGCCCGACAAGGTCATCGTGGTCGACAATGCCAGCACTGACAACACCCCCGAGGTCGTTGAGGCGGCTATGTCCGATTTTCAAGCCGGACAGCTGATTCACCACCGGCTCGAAACCAACACCGGTGGCGCCGGCGGATTCTCAGAAGGAACCCGCGTCGCGCTCGCAAATGGAGCCGACTGGGTCTGGCTGATGGACGACGACGTAGAGATTCTTCCCGAAGCCCTCGATCGATTCGCACCATGGATGCAACGCTTCAAATGCCTACACGGCCGCCGCTACGACTATGACGGTTCACCGTTTTATTGGCAGGCCAAGTTCAATAACTTTTTGGCCGTCCCACTGCCATACACGCGCAATGCGTTCACCGCCGAAGGTTATGCCATCACCAACTCCGGCACCTTCGAAGGCATGCTCATCCATGCCGACATCGTCCGACAGATCGGACTGCCTGACCCGCGTTTCTTCATCTCGTGGGACGACGCGGTGTACGCGTGGCTTGCCTCCCAGGTGACCGAGGTCGCCTACGTCGACGAATACGTGCTCAAACGCAAACGCGAACAAAAGCAAATTAGCCTTGCCGGCGTGCGTCATTTCAACGATTCGAGCCCACTGGCGCGCTATCACGTGATGCGCAACCGCGCCTACGTCGCCAAATACTTTGCCGAACATGGACAACTCAACCGGTTCGGTTTCGCGATTGGCACCATGCTGACCTTTGCCAAGGAGGTGTTCCGGCTCGTCTCGGTCGAACACACCCTCAAGGGTGTCAGCACACTGACTCGCGGTATGCGCGACAGCCGCAAACTCTGGAACGACAAATCGTGGCAGCCCATGGATCCACGCGAGGTTCCCGTCCGGAGAGCAGTGTGACCGCTGACATTGTCATCGTCGGCTCCGGGTTTTTCGGCCTGACGATCGCCGAACGCTGTGCCAATGAGCTCGGGCTCAAGGTCGTCGTCATCGATCGGCGTAGCCATATCGGCGGCAATGCCTACAGCGAGATCGAACCCGAGACCGGCATCGAGGTGCACCGTTATGGCGCCCACCTGTTTCATACCTCGAATCAGCGCGTGTGGGATTACGTCAACAGGTTCACGTCGTTCACGTCATACGTGCATCACGTCTACACGACGTTCGGCGACGAAGTCTTTCCGATGCCGATCAATCTGGGCACGATTAACCAGTTCCAGCGTTCAGCTTTTTCACCGGCCGAGGCACGTGCGTGGGTCGTCGAACAGGCTGGCCAACAGTCGACGAAGGACAACTTCGAAGACAAGGCGATCTCTCTCGTCGGCCGCCCGCTGTATGAGGCGTTTATCCGCGGCTACACGGCAAAGCAGTGGCAAACTGATCCGCGCGAACTCGCGGCGGAGATCATTTCGCGATTACCAGTGCGTTACACCTACGATAATCGCTACTTTTCGGACACGTACGAGGGCCTGCCCACCGATGGCTACACCGCGTGGATCCGGCGGATGGCCGACCACGACAACATCACCGTGAATCTCAATACCGATTTTTTCGATGAAAGCCAGCCGCTCAACAAGGCGGCCATGGTCGGGCGAACCCCCGTGGTCTACACCGGTCCGTTGGACCGCTACTTCGACTATTCGTATGGTGAACTGTCGTGGCGCACCCTCGATTTCGAGGAAGAAGTGCTGCCCATCGGTGACTTCCAGGGCACATCGGTGATGAACTACGCCGAAGAAAAAACGCCCTACACGCGAATCCATGAGTTCCGGCACTTCCATCCCGAGCGCGACTATCCGGTCGACAAAACCGTCATCATGCGCGAGTTTTCCAGATTCGCCGGCCGCGATGACGAACCTTACTATCCGGTCAACACGCCCCGTGACCGTGAACGCCTGAAGGAATACCGAACCCTCACCAAGTCCGAGGACAAGGTGTGGTTCGGTGGTCGTCTGGGCACCTACCAATACCTAGACATGCACATGGCCATCGGTTCTGCCCTGAGCATGTTCGACAACCACCTAAAGCCTTATCTGACCGAGCAGATTGACAAACAGCACGCTGAGCAGACTCCTGGACATGATGTCCGCTAAAGCCCGCGTTGGCCCGTTTCGACGGCTCCAGCTGTGGGCTATTGCACGCGTTCGACGGTCCCGATTTTTGCCTGCGGGCATCCCAGACAAGTTAGCCGATGTCGACCGCCTGGGCGTTCCTTTCACACAGCCGATCATGCTGTTCTTTGCCACGGTGCAAGACAGTCTTTACCAGATCAGACCCTGGTATGAGGCACTCGAAGCGCTCAACGCGAAGCAACCGGTCATCGCCGTGTTCAAGGACTCGCGGACCGCTGCGATCGTGCGGGCCGAGACTGGGCTCGATTGCGTGACCATCGCCCAATACGGCCAACTCGATGCGATATTGACCGACAGCGACGTCAAACTTGCCCTGTACATCAACCATGACCCACTCAACTTCGAAGCGTTGCGCTTCACCTCGATGCTTCACGTATATCTGGGGCATGGCGAAAGCGATAAAGGTGTGTCGGTCTCCAACCAGATCAAAGCCTACGATTATTGCTTCGTCGCCGGCCAAGCCGCCATCGACCGGATAGTCAATCACGTCTTGGCCTACGATGCCGATACCCATTGCATCCCGATCGGCCAACCTGCAGTTGCGCGCCGCAGCGCCCCCGATGACCCGCCGCTGGTCTCGACAGGACGCCGGACCGTGCTCTATGCGCCCACGTGGGAGGGCGGGCAGCCTTCGGTGTCTTATGGGTCGCTCCGCGCCTATGGTGTCGGCCTCATCGGTCGCCTCATCGACAGCGGCTCATACCGAGTCATCTATCGGCCGCATCCGCTGTCGGGCGTGATCGATGCCCACTACGGGCGTGCCGATGCCACGATCCGCGAACTGGTCCGCAGGGCGCCGGGACATCGCGTCGACACAACCAACGACATTGCCGATTCCTTTGCCGCGGCCGACATACTTATTTGCGATGTCTCGGCTGTTTCTCTCAACTGGTTGCCCAGCGGCAAACCACTTATCGTGACCAGGCCAGCGGCAACGGCCGTTGTCGGCGAGAGTCGGCTCATGCAGACAGTGCCGCTGCTGGACGGCACCACCGACGTTGTGGCGTTAGTTGCCGCGCAATTCGCCGCGGGGGCCGACGCAACCAGCCGTCTTGGCCTCATTGACTACTACGTGGGTGATCAGGCACCCGGCGCAGCCACCGGGAAGTTCATCGAGGCATGCGAACACATGATGGCGTTGCGCGATGAGTCCTGGTCAGTGCTGCGGTCCAAAGGTGCCGTCGGCCCATAACGCGTGCCTTCGCTGCATTGATCTCTATGCGTTGAGGTGGCTATTGCGCCCTCAACGCATAGAGATCAATGGTTAACCGCCGGCTATGGCTGCCGGTCCGCCCGCTCGACGGATGTCGATGACATGGCCGGTCTGCCTCGCGGCCAACACGTCGAGCGAGCGACGTGCCACCTCCTGTGAGGTCAGCAACGTACCGGCGGGTTCTTCGCCAAAAGCCTTGGAGCGCATCGGTGTGCCAGTGCGCTCAGGGTTGACACAATTGACGCGTACCTTGCCCGACCATTCATCGGCCAGCGCCTGGGTCAGGTTGACCACGGCGGCCTTCGCCGAGGAATACAGCGAATAGCCTTTACGCCCACGCGTGTAGGACGAGGACGTGAACAGCAACAGGGACCCCTTGGACGCGGCCAGATGCGGAAAAAACTCCTGCGCGATGAAGATCGGAGCAAGATAATTGATTTCGGTCGCCGACCAGATCGTTTCTTCGCTCGTGTCGGCGAGGTCACCGATGGGCAGGATACCTGCGGTGTTGACCACGAAATCCACCCGGCCGGTCTCGTCCATCACCCTTTTGGCCGCGGCGGTGATGTCTTCGCGTCGATCGACGTGCGTGTTGGTGGAGGATCGTGAAAACGAGAACACCGTCGCCCCATACGAGCGGGCAAACGCGGCGATATCGCCGCCGATGCCATAGGAGCCGCCGAAAATGACCATCGTCTTGCCTTCGAATGCGGTCCTGAACTGGTCTTCGGAGTGTTCGGACGGCTTGTCAGCAGAGGTCAGCTGAAACAGTTTGTCGGCTATGTAGACGTCAATCGGCTCGGTGACTTTCATATTGCGTTCGTGGCCTGCCACCACAGCAATTGGCACCTCAGGCAAATAGCGCAACACGACCGTACAGTCATCGGTGGCGGTAAAGTCCGGATCAGCGTCGGCGAATTCGTATGCCCTGCGGATGACTGACAGGCGGAATGCCTGCGGCGTCTGCCCGCGTCGCAGCAGATGTCTTGGCAGCACATCGGAGATGACTTCACGATCGGCGGCGACCTGCACCACGGTGTCCGCTGACGGGATCGCCGTGTCGACGGCCTCGAAGTCACGCAGTGCTGCGACACAATTCTCGAGGATCGTCTGCGAAACCAACGGACGGACCGCATCATGGAACAACACGTTGCATTCATCGGTGCCGAGGGCTGCCAACGCACGATTGGTTGTGCCGTTGCGAGTTTCGGCGCCCTCGAGGATTTGAGTGACCTTGTCGTAGTCTCCGGACCTGACGATCGCACGCACCGGGTCGAGATGGCCAGGGGTCATCATCACGATGATTTCGTCAATCAGGTCCGAGGCGTTCATCGCCGCGATGGTGTGCTCAATGATCGTCTTGCCGGCAATCTTGATGAGTTGCTTCGGGATCGTCAGGCCGACACGCGACCCGGTGCCGCCGGCGAGGATCACTGCCACATTTTTTAGTTCAGTCACCGCAGCAGCCTATCCGACGGCGGCACCCGTTCCTTACTGCTGCTGGCGAGGCAATCGATGACTACCGGCCGAACGTACGCGCGGTAGACCGACTGGTTTCGATCATCTGCGCGATCGCGATGGAGTCTTCGGGCCGCAATTTGAAGGTCTCCAGTCGCTGGTTGTTGATCATGGAGACGAACTCGGCGATTTCGTAGCGCAAGCCATCGCCGTCGAACTTGTAATAGAACTTCTTGTTGTTGGTCTGGTCTTCGAAGCGTGCTTCAAAATATTCGGTTTTCCACCACGGCGCGGGCACATAGAGATAGCCTTTCGTGCCTCCCACTACAAGGTCACCTTCGGCCTTCACACCCAGACCCGTCCTCGAGGATGCGATGGCATGCGGATACACAAGATCGATCCTCGAAAACAGCTCAACCTCGGACGTTGACGGTTTCAGCGAATAGGCCGTCAGATCCTCATACGCGGCGCCGAGCAGCTTGAGTATGGCCAACAGTGGATAGCTGGCGAGCTCGGAGATGCTGCCGCCTTGTTCGCCGGTCAGCTCTCTGAGGTTGCCGCTTTCGAGCTTCGTGAACGTTGCATCGACGGAGCGGACATCGCCGATGGAGCCGCTGCGGGCGACGGCGACCATTCTTTGAAACCCGGGCGAAAAAGCCGTCTTGATCGCTTCGAGCAGCACCACCTTGTGGCTGTGCGCCAAGGCGTAGAGCTCACGAGTTTGCGCAGCGCTGAGCGTCATGGGCTTTTCGCATAGGACATGCACTCCGCGTTCGATTGCTTCCTTTGCATAGTCGAAGTGAGTTTCGTGCGGCGTTGCAATGTAGACGGCGTCGACCTCGCTCAGCAGACGGTCATAGCTGTCGGCTACGAATTTGAGTTCGTGCCTGCTGCGAAAATCTTCGGCTCGGTCCGCGCTACGGCTGTAGACGCCCTCAATATCCAGACCGCTGACGAAACGCGATTCCTTGACAAACCGATTGGCGATTCGACCAGCTCCAACCATGCCGAGCCGAAGAATGCCGGCGGTCTCATTGCGCAGCATCGTGCTGGAGACGCCCTGTGTGCGCTGCAGATAGACCACGTTGGTGTAGTCGTTGAGATAGTCGAACTTGCCCATCCAGTCAGAACCGATCGCAAAGATGTCGACATCATATTTTTGCATGTCGTTGATCTTCTGGCCCTCGTACTCCTCGATGATCACCTCGTCGGCCAGCCCGCTGGCCTCGACGTTCTTGATCCGCTCCATCAGGCTTTGTTGCACATTGAGCTTGCCACGTGCGTCGTCGAAGTTCTCCGTCGTCACAGCGACAATCAGATAGTCGCCGAGTGCTTTGGCACGTTCGAGAAGTCGGCGATGCCCCTCATGGAACAAATCGAAGGTCCCGTAGGTGATGACGCGCATTTCGCTCCTTTATTTCGCTCCTCTTCGGCTATCGAACCGATCGTATGCGGAACGAGGCCCGAGGCTGCACTTTACCCGGCTTGTATGGTGAGGCACGAATGCTGCCACTCCGATAGGCGAACCACATGAATTCAGGCATCAACCTCAGCTCACTCGATGAGGGTGTGCGCCCTGCCGACGACCTTTTCCGCCATGTCAACGGCACGTGGTTAGCCACCGTGCAGATCCCGGCCGACCGGGCAACGGCCGGTTCATTCATGGACCTCTTTGATCAGGCCGAAGCGAAGGTCAGAACCATCATCGACGCCTGCGCCCAACAACCAGGCGATGACGAGCAGCGCAAAGTCGGCGAGCTCTACACAAGCTTCATGGATGTCGATCGCATCGAGGCGCTGGGTGCCAAACCGCTTGCTTCCGTGCTCGGGCAGATCGACGCGGTGACCGACATCGCCGGATTCGTCGCTGCGCTCGGACCGATCGAACGTTCGGGCGTGTCCGGCGTCTTCGGCATGTATGTCAGCCCCGACCAGGGCAACCCGGACCGCTACATCGTGACGCTCATGCAAGGCGGCATCGGGTTGCCCGATGAGTCCTACTACCGCGACGATGAGTTCGCCGATGTGCGCGCCGCCTACGAAACTCATATAGCCCGCATGCTCACGCTGGCCGGCATTGACGACGCCGGAGCGCGGGCTCACCGCATCACCGCGCACGAGAAACGGATCGCCAGCGGCCACTGGGACCGGGTCGCGTGCCGCGATGCGCAAAAGACCTACAACCTGTTGCCACGTGGCGGACTCGAAGCGCTCGCGCCGAGATTCGACTGGTCGGTGTGGTCAAAAACTGCGGGCATCGACGAGGCGGCGTTCGCCGAAGTCGTCGTTTCTCAACCGTCATACTTTCAATCTCTTGACGCACTGCTCGCCGACGAGCACCTTGAAGACTGGCTCGACTGGCTGCGCTGGCAGGTTGTCCACGCCGCCGCCCCCTACCTGTCGACGCCCTTCGTCGACGAAAACTTCGACTTCTACGGCCGCACGCTGAGCGGTACCACCGAGCTTCGTGAACGGTGGAAGCGTGCCGTCGGATTCGTTGAAGGGGCCATGGGCGAGGCGGTCGGCAAGGAGTATGTGCGTCAAAACTATCCGCCAACGGCGAAGACACGCATGGACGTCATGATTGCCAACCTGATCGAGGCATACCGGCAAAGCATTAACGCGTTGCCATGGATGAGCACCCAGACGAAGACGCGGGCACTCGAAAAGCTCGATCAGTTCACGCCCAAGGTCGGCCATCCCGAAAAGTGGCGTGACTATACGGCACTGGACACACAAGGAAACGACCTGCTGGCCAATGCGCGCGCCGCCTTGACGTTCAGCATCGACCATGAGCTTGCCAAACTTGGCGGACCGATCGACCGCGGCGAATGGTTCATGACACCACAAACGGTCAATGCCTATTACAACCCGACGATGAACGAAATTGTTTTTCCAGCCGCGATCCTGCAGCCGCCATTTTTTGACGCCGAGGCCGACGACGCGGTCAACTATGGCGCCATCGGTGCGGTCATCGGCCACGAAATCGGCCACGGTTTTGACGATCAGGGCGCCCAGTTCGACGGCTCCGGCGCCTTACGCGACTGGTGGACCGCCGACGACAAAGCCGAGTTCGAAAAGCTGACGAAAGCCCTGGTCGATCAATACAGTGCCCTCTCGCCTTCGGGCGCGGACGGTAAGAAGATCAACGGTGCGTTGACGATCGGCGAGAACATCGGCGATCTGGGCGGTCTTTCGATCGCCCTGAAGGCCTACCGAATCGCATGCGGCGACGCTGTGGTGCCTGTCCTCGACGGTCTCACCGGCGAACACCGCTTTTTTCTGGGATGGGCAGCCGCCTGGCAGTCGAAGGTCCGCAACCAGGAGGTCCTTCGACGACTCACGATCGATCCGCACTCCCCGCCGGAGTTCCGCTGCAATCAGGTCGTACGCAATATCGATGCATTTTATGAGGCATTCAATGTCAATGCTTCCGATGACCTCTGGTTGGAGCCGGCCCAGCGGGTGACCATCTGGTGACAAACCCGCACCAGCGGCGCACGGTTCGGGTCCTGTCGACAGCTCAGGTGGTTGGTGGCATCGGCAACGGGGCCGGCATCGCGGTCGGCGCCCTCATCATCAAACAAGTCAGCGGATCGACAGCTTGGGCCGGCATGGCCGTCGTCATGATCACGCTGGGCGCGGCCGCCTTCACCGTCCCTCTGGCGCGTATGGCCACCAGGCTCGGACGGCGGCCTGCCCTGACCAGCGGATGGCTGGTCGGGGCCGCGGGCGCAGCCGTGACGGTGGCCGGATCCCAACTGGGCTCGCTCACGGTGTGTCTGCTGGGTATGGGCCTTTTCGGCGCAAGCACCGCGGCGAATCTACAGTCACGTTTTGCGGCGGTCGACCTCGCCGATGCAGCACAGATAGGGCGCTCACTCTCGTTGGTCGTATGGTCCACAACCGTCGGCGCTGTGATCGGACCCAACCTGACCGGTCCGGGCGCGCTCCTTGCGCGCGCAGTCTCAATCCCTGAGCTGGCCGGCCCGATGGTCTTTTCGGCGTTGTCGTTCCTCCTCGCCGGCATCGTCACCAATGCGTTGCTGCGGCCAGATCCGCTGCTGATTGCCACCGCTGCGCACCGTCATCATGACTCCGGTGCGGTCCAACATGGCAGCGCGTTCTCGCTCATCCGAGGGGCGACCTTGGCCGGGGTGCTCACCGTCTGCAGTGCACACGCCGTCATGGTCGGTGTGATGGCCATGACACCGGTTCATATGCAAGACCATGGTTCGAGCCTCAACATCATCGGTTTCACGATCAGCATGCACATCGCCGGCATGTATGCGCTGTCACCGGTGATGGGTTGGCTCAATGACCGTTGGGGCAGCGCTCGTACGATCGTCGTCGGGCAGGGCGTTCTGCTGGCGGCCATCGTCGTATCTGGCACGTCGGCGGGCTCCGAGGTGCAGATCACGATCGGTCTCTTCCTGCTGGGTCTGGGCTGGTCAGCATCTCTGATCGCCGGCTCAGCATTACTGAGCCGCGATCTGTCGGCCGCCGTGCGCCCCGCAGTGCAGGGTTTCAGCGATCTGGCCATGAACCTGTCGGGAGCCACCGGCGGCCTTCTTGCCGGACTCATCGTGGCCGGATGGGGTTTCGGCACTCTAAACGCGGCTGCGGCTATCTTGACGGTGCCGGTGTTACTGGCGCTCAAGTCGACGCGCCGCCCCTCAGAGCCGATCGTCCAGCACTGAAGCCCATCGACGAAGGAATCGACCTGGTGCCCGCATTTCAACCCTTAGGTCGATTCCTTCGTACGAGAAGCTCATCGACCGGACAGCTCTTCACAGTGCCCCGCCCAACCAGATTCCGAGTCCGGCGACGATGACGGCGACGGTGATCATCCCGAACGAGTTGGCCACCGCGAGCCAGGCTCGACGTTCCTGAAGTAATCGCAAGGTCTGAAAACTGGTCGTACTGAATGCGGTGAACCCTCCGACGAGCCCGACGCCGATGACCAGGGTCAACTGTTCAGGAAGCACCCGCTCTCCGGCCAACCCGGATACAAGCCCCAGCGCGAATGAGCCGGTGATGTTGATGATTGACATTGCCACCGGGTAGTTAGGACGGACATGCCGGTGAACGAGGCCGTTCAGGGCAAGACGGAGCGACGCCCCGACCCCGCCTCCCACGGCAATCAGGCACGTGGTCACGATCGTTGCGGCACTACCGTTCATCGGCGCGCACTCCGGTGTCGATGAGACACGGTGATGATGCCCAACCAGGCTGCGACGGCACCGGCGGCTATGGTGGCCAACGCATACGTGACAGCCAGCACAATGTGCGCATTTGCAAAGACCGTAACCGTGTCGACGGCGAGCTGGGCGTAGCTGGTGAAAGCCCCGAGGAACCCCACGCCTACCAGCAATTGCAGGACCCGCCGCCGTTTCGACTCTGTTCCCTCTGACAGGAATTGTAAGAGCACTCCCAAGAAAAAGGGTCCGAGAAGGTTGACCGCGACCGTCCCCGCCGACAGGGTTTCCCATTTTGGGGCAACCGCGGTGATGCTGAAGCGTGCCGCAGTGCCCAACGCCCCGCCCACGGCGGCCAGGACGAGGTAACTGGGGCGGATCCGGATCATGACCGATACTCCGGCGACGCCGCGAGCGATCTCAATATCGCTGTTGACCGGCAGCGCCTCGCGAGAGCGGCGACGAAGCAGCATCAAACGATACAGCCACGGCCGAGCGGGCGAGCGATTGGATTCAGCCTTCATCGGCCGTTGATGACCCCGGGTTCTTGCACGAAAGGCTCTCCAGTCCGCGGCTCGCGTCGGGCGGCGTCCCGCCCGAGGGTGTGGGCTTCGAGGTGATTCTCGGTGCCCATTCGCAGCTCTCGATGGCGGCGTTGACTCCAGTATCTCGCAGCCCCTGGAGTTTGGCCATTGACGGGCGCAGTGGCGGCGTCGTTTGATCTCGCTGCTGACCCCTTGCCGGATTGCGGTGATATCGGCCAAGACGACGAATTGAGTCTTGCTGCTCTGGCGGGCCACCGCGTCGAACTACCAGCGGCACGACCGTCTGTGGTCACAATGTGGAGCAGAGCAGATTCCTGCCAATCGGTCTCACAGTCGGATATCGCCGTCTCGTCTCCGGTCTGCCATGCCAGCATCTCGACGGGGAACTTCAACGCAAACACCGCCTGGCTGGCCGACCACCGGCGGCCTTCTTGCGAGGCTCGCTATCGAGCTGTGGGGTTTTGGTGTGCCGAACGCTGCGGCGGCTGTCTTGACGGTGTCGGTGCTGGTAAGGCTTCGATTCGCGTGCAAAGAGCCCATCAGCGACTATCAGCGACAGCCTTGTTCTAGTGCGGCGGTCGACCGATCTATACGTCCGCCCGGCAACAAAGATCAAGACACACGCGATCATGCCGAAAGACGACCAAGGCGCCGCAAGAACCACCGCAACGAAGAGATGCGTCGCTATCACCGCAACGATGGCGACCGGGCGCGTTAACCTGCTCAACAGCAGCGGGACGAACAACAACTGCACTAAAAGGATTGCATATGTCAGCGATACGACGACAAAACCGTTGGTTGTGAGTATGTTGTTGAGCCAGCGAAATGAGCCGTGGTTTGGCAGTTGCAGCGAGTAGTACAGGGCCGTGCCGTCTCGCCAAAATTCGGACTGCAACCTGAAGATGGCTGCCGAGGTGTAGATGATTGCGACTTGGATGCTGAGCCCGACCAACGCGACATTGTGGATACCGGTGGTGAGGCCGGGGCTGATCACTGGATGGCTGTTCCATGCGCTGCGCAGTGCGCTCACCGGCTTGCCATCGTCGCCCATGTCGCCAATTGTGGGTTTCGTCTCCCGCCGGTACTCGTCAACCGACCATGCACCCGATGAATGCAGGAATAGCATCCACAGCAATACGAGGCGCAGTATGTCGTCGCTTTGTCCCGCCAGCAGTGGGTTTTGTCCGGTGATTCCGATGAATCCGAGCAATGTGACGACGCCGGCGATGCGCGTGTGCCAGCCGACGGTGAAGGCGGAAGCCGCAGCGAGCACGATGAGATAAATGAGTGACAGAACGTCGGAGCTGACGCCAGTGAGGAAGTCGACCTCGGGGAATCGGTTTGAGGCGCGAACTGGACCCGCCCAGACAGAGCCGGGGCCGAAAATGATGTCGCGTTGAGCGAAGTTGGCGAGCAAAAGTGTGAGGATCGACAGTCCAATGACGATACGGGACGCCGCTACCCCTTGTAGAGCGTGTTTGTGACTGAAAATCCAGCCTTGTGCTCGCGTGGACCATTGGGCTGGCGCGATCACTGCCGCGCCTTTTGCACACCGTCACGTGCCGTGTAAGAGTCGAACACAGATTGTGCCGATGGCAAGGCTTGGAAAGGCCTGCGCCACCCGAACGCGAAGTAGCGGAATTCTTCATCGGCGAGCCTTTGTGTTGCGCGCTTGCCGAAATCGGGCGCGGTGCGGTGTCCGACGCGGTACTGCACCCGCAACACCTCTCCCTCCCATACGGATCTCGCGTACAACGATGCATAACGAGTGGCAATCTGATCCATGCGCATATACCGCTCGACGGCCTGAAGGCTTGATCTGCCGTCATCTGCGCTGCGCAGACTATCGTCGAGCACCGCGATGGGACGGTCTGCATAGTTGCCGCCGACGAGTTTGCGTTGGTTAAGATTCAGTCCATACATCGCGGCATTGAGGTTGGTTGCCAACCGGCGCGATACCAAACGTATGCGCCCGGGACTCGGGTTAAAACGAAGCTTGCGATTGTCCGCCCGGGTCAGGTCAACCCATTCGGTGTTTTTACGTTTTCCGGTGTCAAAGTCCTGCACGTAGGCGCGCACCCGGAAGTTTTCATCGACGCGTTCAAGGACCGGATCAAACGATTGCCAGGACTGGCTGAAGTAAGGATTGACGTATGAACTCAACGTAGTCGTACCAATAGCGTCGCGAACCGGGTTGTTTGGCAGCGCCCAGAGTGCGATGACGATGGAGTGCAGCACAACGAAGATGCCGATAACCATCACTGTGGCCCGCTGCACAGGAGAAGGACCCCGAACTGTCCGCTCCGCTTCCGACATGGCCTCAATCCATTTCCGTTGAACCCGAACAAGAGAATCGGGCAGCGGGTCTATAAGACCCGCCACCCGATTTTCGTGGCGTTTTCAGTGCATACCGGTTACTCGGCACCCATCCGACGACGCTTTTCGTTCAACAGAACTCCACCGCCAAGGCCCATTAGTGCGAGGGCCAAGATGACGAACGGCAACATGTTCGGCGCTCCCGCTGCAGGCAAGGCTGCCGTCGTCGTCACATCAGCGTCTGCTTGCGCGTCGGCGTTAGCGTTCGCATCCGCATCAGCATCCGCGTCGGCGTTAGCATCCGCATCGGCGTTAGCATCCGCATCGGCGTTAGCATCCGCATCGGCGTTAGCATCCGCATCGGCGTTAGCATCCGCATCGGCGTTAGCATCCGCATCGGCG
>JBBSRT010000011.1:0-19223 GCA_038242765.1 Propionibacteriales bacterium | reverse complement strand
GCGAACGCGACAACCCCAAGATGATCGACGGTTCGCGCCGCGCCCGGATCTCGAAGGGTTCAGGCACGCAGGTCAAGGACGTCAACCAGCTGGTCGATCGGTTTTTTGAAGCGCGCAAGATGATGCAGCAGATGGCCAAGGGTGGCGGCATGCCCGGAATGCCGGGTATGCCGGGTATGCCAGGTGCCGGTGGGATGCCCGGTATGCCTGGTGGCGGCAAACGTATGAAGGCCAAATCGCAGCCCAAGAAGGGCAAGACTAAACGCGTATCGGGCAACCCGGCCAAGCGAGCCGCCGAGGCCAAAGCCGACACGCTGCGCAAGATCAACGGCGGCGACGCTTTCGGACTGAAGAAGGAAGAACCCTCAGATGCCTCAGGCTTCGAACTGCCGAAGGGTCTCAAGGACCTGATGTGAGGCGCGTTCGGGGTCGCATTTTTGCGCGAAGCCGCTAGAAGCGATCACCGTTGGTCTGCAGGGGACCACTGCGCATTGCGTCCCGCGCGTCCCAGCAGCTTGTCTTGAGGTGAGGCGTCGTCGTTGACCGCAAGAGCTGGAGCACTTGCGCCGTAGTCGTAGAACATTTGGCCCATTGAATCCAGGAAGGCGTTTGCATCGTCGACGTCTTCGGCGGCGAGGGTGATGTCTTGGCCGACAGCACGCGCGATGTCCCAACGATGAACGATCAAATCGAAGCAATGGAAGCGCCCGATGGTGTCGGCGATGGTCGTCGATGAGCCAAGGCTTTCATACTCAAGTGCTGCTTTCGTTGGATCGTCGAGGATTGCTTGGATACCGTCTCGGACCTCTTGCCATGCGCCAACTGGATCGTCGGACACGTCGATCGATCGGTTCATGGACAATCCGACGTTGGACACGATGTTGGCCTCAGAATCAACTACGTGCGACAAGACGTCGCGCGCACTCCAACCCGCACACGGGGATCGATTGTCCCAATCACCTGGGCGGACCGCCCTCACAGTGCTGTCAAAGTACTCGGCCAGGCGACGGTAGCGATCTGCAGTGCTCATACGGGTGAGTCTAGAACTAGGCCGCAGTTGTAGCCTGCCTTCATGCTTTGGGCCCTGTTACGTACCTACCTAGCGCCCTACAGGAAGCCGATCTCGCTGATCGTCGCCTTCCAATTCGTTCAGACGATCGCCAACCTCTATCGGCCCGGTCTCAACGCCGACATCATCGACAAAGGGGTGGTGACTGGCAACAGCGGTTACATCATGGGTGTCGGCGCGGTCATGCTTGCGGTCACCTTGGTCCAGATCGCATGCACCATCGCCGCCGTCTACTTCGGAGCCAGGACCGCAATGTCGCTCGGCCGTGACCTGCGCCGCGCGGTCTTCACCAAGGTTGAGACGTTTGCAGCCCGCGAAGTTGCCCAGTTCGGTGCGCCCACGCTCATTACGCGGTCGACCAATGACGTGCAGCAGGTGCAAATGATCGTGTTTATGACGTTCGCGTTCATGATCACCGCGCCCATCATGGGCCTGGGCGGCATCGTGATGGCCATGCGTCAAGACGTCGAGCTTTCCGCGCTGCTCATCGTTGTCGTGCCAGTCATGCTGATCAGCGTCGGGCTCGTGATTCGTCGGATGCGACCGCTATTTCGGCAGATGCAGGTCAAGATCGACAACATCAACGGAGTGATGCGCGAACAGATCATGGGCATCCGAGTCATCCGCGCGTTCGTCAAGGAACGGTATGAAGAACGACGCTTCGACGACGCGAACCGTGTCTACATGGACGTCGCTATCGCGGTCGGCAAACTCATGGCCCTCATGTTCCCCATCGTTATGCTCATCATGAACGGCTCGATCGTCGCCGCGATCTGGTTCGGTGGGCAACGCATCGCCAGCGGTGGCATGGAAGTCGGCACCCTCATCGCCTTCCAGACCTACCTCATCCAGATCCTGATGTCGGTCATGATGGCAACGTTCATGCTGATGTTGTTGCCGCGCGCAGAAGTCGCTGCCGAGCGCATCGCCGAGGTACTCGACACCGAGCCGAGCGTCGTTGCGCCGGCCGTAGCCAACCACCACCATGTCGACCGCGGGGATATCGATATTGTCGGCGCCTCCTTCGCCTATCCCGGCGCCGAAGAAGCGGTGCTCAAAGAAGTCAACCTGATCGCTCGCCCCGGCCAGACCACCGCCATCATCGGCTCCACCGGCAGCGGCAAGACGACACTGCTCAACCTGATCCCGCGGTTCTTCGACGCCACCGGCGGATCAGTGCGTCTCGACGGTCTCGACGTACGCACGATGGCACCCGAGGATGTGTGGGCCGGCATCGGCCTTGTGCCGCAGCGTCCGTACCTGTTTTCGGGCACCGTCGCCTCCAATTTGCGTTACGGCCGACCGGACGCGACCGACGACGAACTATGGTTAGCCCTCGAGATCGCTCAAGCGCGCGACTTCGTGACCCACATGCCCGAGCAACTCGCCGCGCCCATCGCCCAGGGCGGCTCGAACGTCTCGGGCGGCCAACGTCAACGCTTGGCGATCGCTCGTGCCCTCGTCAAGCGCCCACGCATTTATCTTTTCGATGATTCGTTCTCAGCACTCGATTTCGGCACCGACGCCGCATTGCGGGCAGCGTTGCGTCAGGTGAGCGCCGACGCGGCAATCGTGATAGTCGCTCAACGGGTGAGCACCATCCGCAGTGCCGAACGCATTGTCGTCCTCGACGAAGGGCGGATAGTCGGCACCGGTAGCCATACCGATTTGATGGGTTCCTGCCAGACATACCGCGAGATCGTTCTCTCCCAACTCACCGAGGAGGAGGCCTCATGAGTCACCGCGACCCTCTCTCGATGGGAGGACCGGCCGCGAAGCCGTCGAACTTCAAGGCATCAGCGCGCCGGCTCTTCGCCTACCTGCTGCGCGAACGCCTCCTGTTGTGGTCGGTCATCGCGCTCGGGGTCGTGGCCACCACGCTGTCCGTCATTGGCCCGAAGGTGCTCGGCAAGGCGACCGATATCGTGTTCACGGGATTCATGTCTGCAAAATTCCCCAGCGGCATCAGCAAATCCGACATAGTCACTGGTCTGCGCTCACGCGGCAAGGAACGCGTCGCCGACATGCTGCAGGCAATGGACTTGCAGCCCGGCGGGGGCATCGACTTCCGCGCGCTGGGCTGGGTGTTGCTTGCAGCCCTCGTCCTGTACGTCGTCGCGTCGGGGTTCATGTGGTTCCAGGGCAGATTGGCCACCGTCATCGTCCAACACACGGTCGCTTCGATGCGGGGCGAGGTCGAGTCGAAGTTGTCACGCCTCCCGTTGTCCTACTTCGACCGAACGCCTCGGGGCGAGATCTTGTCGCGCACCACCAACGACATCGACAACATCGCCCAATCGTTGCAACAGTCGATGAGCCAGCTGCTGACCTCGTTCCTGACCGTCATCGGGGTCCTCGCGATGATGTTCTACATCTCGCCGATACTGGCCCTGATCGCGCTGGTGACGGTGCCCGTCGCGCTTTGGATCACCAAAACGATCGCCAAGCGTTCTCAACCCGAATTCATCGCCCAATGGACCTCGACCGGCCGACTCAACGGTCACATCGAGGAGACGTTCACCGGTCACGAGATCGTCAAGGTGTTCGGGCGCCAAGAAGAATCGCGCGCCATCTTCGACGAACACAACGACGCCGTCTACGACGCCAGCTTCAAGGCGCAATTCATCTCCGGCATCATCCAACCGACCATGATGTTCGTCTCCAACCTGAACTACGTAGCCGTTGCCGTCATCGGCGCACTGCGCGTCGGATCTGGTGCGATCAGCGTGGGTGACGTGCAGGCATTCGTGCAATATTCGCGCCAATTCACCCAGCCGTTGACGCAATTGGCGTCGATGATCAACCTTCTGCAGTCGGGCGTCGCCTCTGCGGAGCGTGTCTTTGACTTCCTCGACGAGGAAGAAGAACGCGCCGACCCGACCGATGCGAAGACGCCGACCGCGATCGAAGGCCGATTGGCCTTCGAGGACGTGTCGTTCTCCTACAAGGCCGGCGAACCACTCATTGAGCATCTCGACCTCACTGCCGAACCCGGGCAGACCGTCGCGATCGTCGGACCGACCGGCGCCGGCAAAACGACGCTCACCAACCTCATTCTGCGTTTCTATGAGCTCGACTCTGGGCGCATCACCCTCGACGGTATCGACATCGCCAATATGGACCGTGCCGTGTTGCGTCGCAACTTCGGCGTCGTTCTGCAGGACACCTGGCTGTTCGGCGGCAGCATCGGCGACAACATCGCTTACGGGTCCGAGGGTGCGAGCAGACAAGAGATGCTGGATGCGGCAACAGCGGCCAACGTCGACCACTTCGTACGCACCTTGCCGGCCGGTTATGACACCGTCATCGACGACGAAGGCGCGGGCGTGAGCGCCGGGCAGCGACAATTGCTCACAATCGCGCGTGCCTTCCTGGCCAATCCGTCGGTGCTGATCCTCGACGAAGCGACGAGCTCGGTCGACACCCGCACCGAGACGCTCGTCCAACTCGCGATGGAGACGCTGCGCAACGGCCGTACGAGCTTTGTGATCGCGCACCGGTTGTCCACGATCCGCGATGCCGACCGCATCGTGGTCATGGATGAGGGTCGCATCGTCGAGCAAGGCACCCACGATGACTTGGTTACCGCTGGCGGTGCTTATCAGCGGCTTTATGAGGCACAATTCGCTGGCGCCACGGCCTGATCTCGTCAGCAGCGAGGACGGTCTCGACGATGGTAGCCATGGGAGGTGGTTGCACGAAGCATGCCCGATTGGAGCGTGACGGCTGATTCTGGCAGAATGGGTGATTGCATCCAGAATGTGTGCGGGCCCTCTCACCCGCAAGCATCCCGGATCCATCGATTTAGTCGTTGCGCGTCCCCACACGAAACGGCTGCGTCACCAAACCACAAGCACCAAGGAGACACCACAAACGTGGCAGTCAAGATTCGTCTGAAGCGGATGGGCAAAATCCGCACCCCCTACTACCGCATCGTTGTAGCTGACTCGCGTAACAAGCGTGACGGCCGTGCCATCGAAGAGATCGGCACCTACAACCCGAAGGCCGAACCGTCGGTCATCAACGTCGCCTCCGAACGCGCGCAGTATTGGCTCGGTGTAGGCGCACAGCCCACCGAAGCCGTGGTTGCGCTCCTCAAACTGACCGGCGACTGGGAAGCCTTCACCGGAGTCAAGCATGACCGCACACTCGAGGTCGCCGAACCTAAGCGCGACAAGGCAGAGGTTTTCAACGACGCACTCAAAGAGTTGCACAACGAAGCCAAGTCTGAAGCCGTGACCAAAAAGAAAGCCGCCAAGAAGGCCGAAGAACCGAAGGCCGCTGTTGAGGAACCCAAGGTTGTCAAGGAGCCCAAGGGTGACGAGCCGAAGGCCGCTGCTGAGGAACCCAAGGTTGCCAAGGAGCCCAAGGGTGACGAGCCGAAGGCTGCCAAGGAGCCCAAGGTTGAAGACGCGAAGAAGGCCTGACGTTGGTCACCGAGGTCATCGAACACATCGTCGGCGGCATAGTCGAACATCCCGACGATGTGGACGTTCGCGCCAAGCAACTTCGCCACGGCTTGCTGTATGAGGTTCGCGTCAATCCCGAAGATTTGGGCAAGGTCATCGGCCGCCAGGGCCGCACAGCTACCGCGATCCGCAAGGTCGTCAATGCAGTGAGCGGCAAAGACGGCGCCCGCATCGACTTTGTCGATGTTGATCGCGCCTGATTCAAGCGCAACCCACCATGGAACGTGTCGTTGGCCGCATCGGCCGGGCTCACGGCGTTCGTGGCGAACTCAATGTTGACATCCGCACAGACGAGCCGGGGCGACGATTCGCTCCCGGCTCGTCTGTCAAAGCAGACAGCCGGTTACTGCTCGTCAGGTCATCGCGTCAGCACAGCGGCAAGATGGTTGTCGCCTTCGAGGGCGTCAACGATCGCGATGCCGCAGAAGCGTTGCACGGCCGCATATTGACCACAGAGGTTGATCCGGCCGTATCGCCTGATGGCCCCGAAGAGTTCTACGACCACCAGTTGATCGGCTTGGCGGTTCACACACCAGTCGGTCAAGCAGTCGGCTCGATCACCGAAGTGCTGCATCTGCCGGCCCAGGATACGTTGGCCATAAGCCGCGATGACCATGAATTCTTGGTCCCATTCGTCAACGAACTGGTTCCCGAAGTGAACCTTGTCGATGGTTACGTCGTCGTCGCAGATGTCCCTGGCCTCCTCGATCTCGACGCCGCCGACATCGCCGGCATTTTCGACGCCGGGTCGCAATGATGCGGATCGACATCATCACCATCTTTCCTGAATATTTTTCTCCGCTCGACCTGTCACTGGTCGGTAAGGCGCGCGTCGGGGGGCTGCTTGAAGTGGCCACACACGACCTTCGCGGTTTCACCAGCGACCGCCACCACACCGTCGATGACACCCCGTATGGCGGTGGCGCGGGCATGGTGATGAAGCCCGAGCCATGGGGAGTAGCGCTCGATGCAGTCGCGCCGCCGAATCGCGACGGATCCGGCTCGATCGTGGTGGTGCCGACGCCGTCGGGCAAACCGTTCGTTCAAGCCGATGCGGAACGCCTCGCGCACGCCCAGCAACTCGTTTTTGTTTGTGGCCGCTATGAGGGCATCGATGAACGGGTGGTCGAGGACGCCCGTACGAACCGCCACGTCGAAGAGTTGTCGCTGGGAGATTTCGTACTCAACGGGGGAGAGGTTGCCGCGCTCGCCATGATCGAGGCGGTCGTTCGGCTCATCCCGGGTTTCATGGGCAACGCCGAATCCCTGGCCGAGGAGTCATACGGCGTCGACGGCCTGCTCGAATATCCGCTCTACACCAAACCGCAGCACTGGCGTGGACTCGACGTGCCGGACGTGTTGCTGTCGGGGGATCATGCTCGAGTTGTGGCGTGGCGCAAGAAACTGTCATTGCAGCGCACACAGGAGCGGCGTCCCGACCTCTTGCCATAGGCGCAGACCAGTTCACACTCGTCGCCCTGGTGCGACGCAGGAATCGACCTGACGCCCGTATTTCAACCGTCAGGTCGATTCCTGTGTCCAGCCGGCGGTCCGCAGCATGCGATGCATCTGATCGCCGACCCGCTCGCATCGGTGCCGAACCGCGAACGAACTGAAGATCAGCAACCGTCGATCACCGATCATCACCTCATTCGCACGTTCAAGGTCGGAGTCCCAATTCTGTATGCCCAGGTGCGGCATACCGTGGATTTCGGCTGCAACGCGATGCCGCTTCCAGGCGACGTCGAGGAAGTAGCGGCCGTCCTTGCCCCGGACTGCCTCTTGGTGTGATGGTTCGGGAAGACGATGCGTACGGCAGATCTGCCTGAAGTCTCGTTCAGGCAGTGATTGGATGCCGCCGGCAGCGTCGAGGATAGATTCGACAATGATCGAGCGGAAACGACACGTCCCACGCCGAGTCAGCGCTTCGCGCAGTTGTCGTGTCGTGGCGAGCCCTTGCTGACAACCTGCGATCACGATCAACCGAGCTTGGGGCTGCGATTGGGCCCAGGCAGCTGCGTCGACCAAACTGCGTGCCGGCCGCGTCCGCGCGGGTGTGCGCGCGGGGTGCACATCTATGTCGTCCAGATACTTTGACCAGTGCGCCGTCACGTCGTTGTAGGGCGGGGTTTTCGACCCAATCGGCATGATAATGGTCGGACGCCGTGCATCGATCCCGGTGAGCCCGTCAACTCCGAGGGCCGTCAAGCCACCGAATACGGCACCGCTGCCGCATGCCAACAATGCGACGCGTTCGCGCTCGGTCGGTGTCAACGGCCCACAGTGAATGACATACACGTTGGGTGCGGGTTTGCTCCATTGACCGCGGGCCACCATCTTGCGGACATGGGCGCGTCCGAAGCGAGCAACCGCCTCGGCGTAAGTCAGTACCGTTTCCATTCTCTTTTTATCGGTCACTCCGACGCATCAGGCGAGCACAAAATGTGCATCTGTGGACAACGGTGAACCGACCCGTGGCTGTGGATGGCCTCGACAACGAAGGAATCGACCTGACGCCCGCATTTCAACCATCAGGTCGATTCCCGCGTCCGGCCTGGCGACGACCAGTCCCGCGTCCGGCCTGGCGACGACCGACCTGTCTCCGACTCGGGAGCGCCGCGAGCCGCCGATTTCGCTGAAGCGGGCCGGCTGTGGCAAACTTGAGCGACAGCGACGATCCACGCTGCCGCAGGGGCACGGGTCACAATTCGCAGTCATCACACTTCGCACTTTTATCAGTCCGTGGGTGACCTGTGGCACTGACGAGGAAGAGAATTCATGACAAATCCCATTGACGCGATCGCCAGCGATTCGCTGCGCGCCGACATTCCGACGTTCCGTGCTGGCGACACCCTTAAGGTGCACGTCAAGGTCGTCGAAGGCACTCGTTCGCGTGTCCAGGTCTTTCAAGGCGTATGCATCAGGCTCCAGGGCTCAGGCATCGGCCGCACCTTCACCGTCCGCAAGGTCAGCTTCGGCGTTGGGGTCGAACGTACCTTCCCGATCCACACGCCGGTGATCGACAAGATCGAGGTTGCCACCCGCGGTGACGTACGACGCGCGAAGCTCTACTACCTGCGTAACCTGCGCGGCAAGGCTGCGAAAATCAAGGAAAAGCGCGACGCCTGACGTCAATGTCGTTGGTGCACGCATTAGGCTCACGGCGTGCCTGATAAAAAACCGCTTCCGATGTGGCAAGAGGCCTCGCTGCTGATTGTCACGGCGATGGTCATGGCGGTCATTGTCAAGACGTTTCTGATTCAGGCATTCTATATACCTTCGGGGTCGATGGAACCCACCATGCTCGTCAACGACCGGGTCTTGGTGCAAAAGGTGTCCTACTGGTCCGGCGACGTCGACCGGGGCGACATCGTTGTCTTCGACGATCCGGGCCAGTGGCTGACCCCCGAGCAGTCACGCAAACCGCACAACGTCGTACAGAGCGCCCTCGAAATATTCGGACTGTTCCCCACCGGCGGACACCTGATTAAACGTGTCATCGGTGTCGGTGGCGACGAGGTGGCCTGCTGCGACCAGAACGGGCGCGTCACCGTCAACGGCAAGCCGTTGACAGAGCCATACCTCCTGGAAAAAACCCAAGCCGACGACCAGCCCTTTGACGTGAAGGTGCCGAAGAAACATCTCTGGGTGATGGGCGATAATCGCAACAACTCGGCCGACTCCCGAGCCCACCTTGGGGACCCTGGCGGAGGCTTCATTCCCGAGCAGAACGTTGTCGGCAAGGCATGGGTACGGGTGTGGCCATGGACAAGGGCTGGCCTGATCGACTACCCGAACACCTTCGATGCGCTCAGCAAGCGTTCGGGCAAATGACCGTTCTGCCCAGAGGTTCCACCATTCGGCGCGACGCCGGCCTTTACGGCTATGAACGCGCACTCGAGCGCGTCGACCTCACGCCGGTGGCCGGGGTCGATGAGGCAGGGCGCGGAGCATGCGCAGGCCCCCTTGTGGCCGCCGCTGTCATCCTTCGCGGGCCGATCGCCGGGTTGGCGGATTCGAAGCTGTTGACCGAAGCGCGCCGTGAGGCCTGCTTCAGCCTTATCATGGCCAAAGCGTTAGCGGTCTCGGTCGTCTCCATCGGACCGGGCGAATGTGATCGACTCGGCCTGCACAGGGCCAACATCGAGGCCCTACGACGTGCGCTCGCGCGCCTCCACGTACGTCCCGGATATGTGTTGACAGACGGTTTTGCCGTCGACGGCCTCGGCGTGCCGGGACTGGCAATGTGGAAAGGTGACCGGGTCAGCGCCTCGATCGCGGCCGCCTCGATCATCGCCAAGGTCACCCGCGACCGGCACATGGTTCAGCAACACGATGAATATCCGGAATACGACTTCGCCACCCACAAGGGCTACGTGACCTCGACGCATCAGGCGGCGTTGCTGCACAGCGGTCCGTGTGGGATTCACCGATCGAGTTATGTCAATGTACGCGCCGCTATGGAAGCGAGAAACCGATGAGCTCTGAAGATCTCGAACGCTACGAATCGGAGATGGAACTACAGCTGTATCGCGAATACCGTGACGTGGTTGAGATTTTCAAATATGTCGTCGAGACCGACCGCCGCTTCTATCTGTGCAATGCCGTCGACGTGAAGGTGCGTTCGGAGACCGGCGACGCCTACTTTGAGGTCTCGATGACCGACGCGTGGGTGTGGGACATCTATCGTCCAGCGCGCTTTGCCAAAAACGTGAAGGTTTTGACCTTCAAGGACGTGAATGTCGAAGAGCTGTCGAAGTCCGATCTCAAGATGCCAGCAGCCGACAACTGAGGTTGATCAAACGACCATGGTGCCCGCGATGACGGCGATGAGCAGCAGGCTCTCGGTGACCTCGGTGCTTGCACCGATGCAGTCTCCGGTGATGCCGCCGAGGCGCCGGCGCCAATAGAACGAGATCGCCGCAGCAAAACCGACGGCCAGCAGAAGCATCGGTGCCAGCCATAGGCTGAGGCCGCCCAGAACGAGAATCCAGACGATGATGGCGATCCACGGAATCTGCCACGCGAACCGTTCGGCCATACCCAAACCGGTATGAAGGGGCGGGACGGTACGGCTCCATACCAGTGTCGCCCAGCGCGCCCACGCAGGAATGATGACCAGCGCCCATACGAGATCATTTTGAGCTAACTCGGCCAGAAGCACCAACTTGGTGATGAGTTGAAGAACGACTGCAACCACGCCAAAAACACCCAGATGCGGGTCATGCAACACCTCGAGGAAGCGTTCAGGACTGCGGTGCGCAGCGCCGAATCCGTCGGCAACGTCACCGAGGCCATCCAGGTGCAGAGCGCCGGTGATCCACACCCAGAGGATCAACGCGGCCAACGCGGCAAGCCATGGTCGTTGCCCAAACAACCAGAGCGGCGCAGCGATTGCGGCGCCGATCACGCAACCAACTAGTGGAAAATATGGCGCACTGCGGGTCAAATCCTCATCGACGAAGTCGTCCAATTGTGGCGTTGGCAACCTGGTGAGGAACTGAAAAGCGAGCACCGCCCGCCGAAGAAAGGTCATCGGAGTTTCGAGACAGCCGCTTCGGCGATGGCGCCGCCGCTACCTTCACCCAGATTCGGGGCGAGTTGTAGCGGTCCCTGGCCCTGCGGCCAATCGAGGATCGCCCGGTGTCCTGGCTCGGCGCTGCGGTGCGAAAACAGCAACCGTGGGCGGCAAGCGGGGTTCATCTGCACCGCGGCGAACGCGGCGATCTCGAGACCACCGACGCGCCGCAGTGCCTCGTATGCAGGAAGTAAGGCGCTGGCAATCATGTCGGACCAAGCGTACGTGCGGTTATCCACAGCTGGAGTGGTGCTACCGGTTGTCCACAGCGCCTTCGCAGGAGGCTTCCACTGCGACGGCAGTTGAACCATCGTGGTGATCGGAGGTGATCGTATGGGTGCGTCCTACGCGCAACGCAAAGCACTTGGCGACTACGGTGAGGATCTTGCCGTCAAGCATCTGCAATCGACGGGAATGGTCATACTCGAGCGCAACTATCGATGCTCTTTCGGAGAGATCGACATCGTTGCCCGCGACGGGTCTGCGTTGGTGATTTGCGAGGTTAAGACGCGCAGCGGGTTGGCATATGGCAGCCCCATCGAAGCGGTCACCGGCCGCAAAGCAGCCCGGCTGCGTCGATTGGCCGCCTACTGGCTCACCCAACACGACATTTGCCCGCCGAGTGTGCGTATCGACGTCGTCTCGGTCCTTGTGCCGCGAAGTGGAGCGCCACTTGTCGAACGTGTCGAAGGGGTGGCCTGATGTCCGCCTACACACGATCGGTCTCCCTTGATGGGCTCAACGGTCGAACCATTGAGATCGAAGTTGACATCGCTCCGGGGTTACCGCGGATTACGTTAGTCGGTTTGCCGGATGCCTCTGTTGCGCAGGCGCGCGATCGATGCCGAGCCGCAGTGATCAACACCGGCTGCAAGTGGCCCGACAGCCGCATCACCATCAATTTGGCGCCGTCGTCGCTACCCAAATCTGGGTCACACTACGATCTGGCGATCGCGTTAGCCGTCCTCGCGGCCAGCGGTGTTGTCCCGGCGCTGCCGTTGGAGGGCGCTGTTGTGGTCGGCGAGTTGGCCCTTGACGGGCGGCTGCGTTCAGTTGCCGGAGTCCTGCCGGCGACATTGGCGGCCCTCGACGCCGGCTGCAAACGGATCTTCGTTCCCGAAGCCAACGCCTCTGAGGCCGAACTTGTCCAGGGAATGCGAGTCATCGGCCTCCGTTCGCTGCGGCACGCCGTTGCGTTGCTTTGCGGCGAGCCGATCCCCGAAGACCCGCCGGTCGAACCGTTGCCGCCTCCCCACGACACCGTATGGAGTGATAACGCTCGACTGGCCGGTCTCGACCTGGCCGACATTCACGGTCAACTCGAAGCACGCTTGTCGATCGTGGTTGCCGCCGCCGGCGGTCATCATGTCTTCATGACTGGTCCGCCGGGCATCGGCAAAACCATGCTTGCGCAACGGATGCCAGGGCTCCTGCCCGATCTTGACTATGCCGATTCGTTGGCCACCAGCGCTGTCCATTCGGTAGCAGGAATGTTGCCGGCCGAAGCGCCGCTGCTTAATCGACCCCCGTTCCTCGACCCGCATCACACCGCAAGCGCGGCGGCAATCGTCGGTGGTGGCAGCAAAGCCATTCGTCCCGGTGCGCTGTCGTTGGCGCATAACGGGATTCTGTTTCTCGACGAAGCGCCCGAGTTCGCCTCCAACGTCATCAACGCGTTAAGACAACCTCTTGAAAGCGGTCGCATCGTGGTCTCACGGGCAGCCCAAACGCTTGCGTTTCCGGCCAGATTCCAACTCGTCCTGGCTGCTAACCCGTGTCCATGTGGACTCAACTCGGCAAGTTCGAATCTGTGCGAATGTTCGCCGCTGGCGCGGCGTCGTTATCGTGACCGGATTTCGGGCCCCATTCGCGACCGCATCGACATTCATCGTGGATTGTCTTCGCCAGCCAGGAACCGGGACCGGCTTGATTATGGTGCGGCGCGCTCAACCTTCGAGGTTGCGGCTTTTGTGGCTGCCGCCCGCAAACGTCAAACGGAGCGTTTCGACCAGACACCGTGGCATCTCAACAGTGATGTGCCCGGATCTGACCTGCGCAAAAGGTGGCCACTGACAGCACCCGGGCAGACACGAATCGACAGTAGGGTGCAGTCGGGCAAACTCAGTGCCCGGTCGGCTGACCGTGTCGCCCGATTAGCGTGGACCATCGCAGATCTGACCGATGTCGACCGCCCCGGCAGCAGAGAGGTCGACAATGCGCTTGCATTCCGCCAATCGATGCCGCTTGCCGGCGATTTGAGGATGTTGGTGGAGTGCGCATGAAACTCGATCGCGAAAGCCTGGCGCGTCTCAAGCTCAGCCTGTTGGCCGAGCCAGGTGATCCGCGGCTCGTCGCCCTGTTGCAGGTATCGTCGGCCGAACAGGTGATGGCCGCTCTGCAACGCGGCACATGCTCTTCGGCGCCGACAGCATGGTCGCGTCTCGTCGCATCTGTTGACGTCCGCGTCCATGCGGTGATCGAGCGCGCAGACGATCTCGCACTGCGTTGGATCACTCCGGGCCACAACACCTGGCCCGACGCACTCGACGATCTCGATCATGTAGAGGCCATTAATGGTTCAACTGGTCGACCGCTGGGGCTGTGGTTGCGCGGCGACGGAGACCTCCGTCAGTTGTGTACAGCCGCAGTGTCCGTTGTGGGCGCTCGCGACGCAACATCATACGGACGCGAAGTTGCCGCCGACGTAGCCGCCGATCTCGCCGATGCCGGCATCACGGTCGTCAGCGGCGCCGCGATCGGCATTGACGTGTGCGCACATCGCGGCGCTATCGCCATGGACAAACCGACCGTTGCTGTGCTGGCCGGCGGCGTCGACATCAACTATCCGGCCACGCATACCGCACTGTTGAACCGGATTGCCGCCGACGCGGTTGTGGTCAGTGAGCAACTGCCCGGTCAGGCGCCCCTAAAACAGCGTTTCCTTTCACGCAATCGGATCATTGCCGGGTTGAGTGCCGGGACCGTTGTGGTCGAGGCAGCCAGACGAAGTGGCTCACTCAACACCCTCAACTGGGCCGATCAACTGGGGCGCGTGGCGATGGGAATTCCCGGTCCGGTGACAAGCCAGGCATCGGTGGGCATCCATGAGGCGATGCGTACGGGCAAGGCCATGGTGGTGACCAACGGTCGCGAAGTCATCGAAGCCGTCGGAGCCTTGGGCGGCGAAAGTGCAACACCACCGCGAGCGCCCGAAACCGATTTTGACAAGTTGTCCCAACTGGCCAAGGGAATTCTTGACTCGCTGCCCTGGGGTGTCCTTCGTACCAGCGCGCAGATCAAAGCCGAGGTCGGTGGCGGCCACGATGACATCGACCACTGTCTTGAGCAGCTTGCCCGGCTCGGATTTGTCAACCGCGACGCACGCGGATGGTCACTTCAACGTCGTGCCGATTTATTGCGCTGACCGGTGTTGGAGTGAACACTGCGGCGCGCCGACTTGTTGACGTCCGGCAAAAAGCGCACAGTGTCGAGGTGGAGCGAGCCGAAATGAAACAAATCTCCGAGACATGGGTCTTGACGCTTGGCGCCTACGAGCACCATCTTCGTGCCGAGCGCGGCCTCGCCGAGCATTCGGTCCGCGCCTATCTGTCCGACCTGGGTGGTCTTGCCGAACATGCGAGCCGCCTCGGAGTCGACGATCCTGCCGGGTTGGACCTTCGCGCCCTGCGCAGTTATCTGGCCAACCTGCAGACGATAGGCCGCGCGCGTACGACCTTGGCGAGGCGGGCGACCGCATCTCGCATCTTCACCGCGTGGATGGCAAGCACCGGTCGTGCCGAATCCGATGCGGGCGCGTTGCTTGCCAGCCCCAAGTCGCATCGCGACCTGCCGGTTGTTTTGGCCCATACGGAGGTTCGCGAACTTCTGGATGCCACGGCAGCCGCGCTGATCGACGACGGTGCAATCGGCCTGCGTGATCTGGCGATACTGGAATTGCTTTACGCGACAGGCATCCGAGTCGGCGAACTTGCTGACCTCGACCTCGACGAGGTTGACCGCGAGCGCAATCTCGTTCGCGTCCTCGGCAAAGGTAACAAGGAACGTAACGTGCCCTTCGGATTGCCCGCTGCATCGGCGTTGGACGTATGGATACGCGACGGCCGGCCACAACTGAGCTTGCCCCAATCGCCGCCCGCTGTATTTGTGGGAGCCAAAGGCGGGCGTATCGATCAGCGGGCTGTGCGAAGAATCGTGCATACGCGTCTGGCAGTTGTCGACGGAGCACCAGACATGGGCCCGCACGGCCTTCGTCATACGGCGGCCACTCATCTATTGGAGGGCGGCGCAGACTTGCGAAGCGTGCAGGAGATTCTGGGCCACGCGTCGCTTGCCACCACCCAGATCTACACCCATGTCAGCAATGAGCACCTGCGACGAGCGTTTAACCTGGCTCACCCGCGGGCTTAAAGCCACCTCGCAGGGTCAACAACCCGGCCCTCGATCGCCACCATGAAATGGAGGTGGCAGCCGGTGGAATAGCCCGATGAGCCAACGTATCCGACCACCTCGCCGACGCGCAGCCGGTCCCCGACGTGGGCACGGTACCGACTCAGGTGGTTGTAGGAGGTCTCCAATCCGCCCGGGTGGCTCACGATCAGCCGGTTACCGTAGCCGGCGTTGAAATAACTCGCGATGACGACGCCGCGCGCAGCGACATGTACCGGCGTGCCGCACCGCGCCCCAAAATCGGTGCCATCGTGGAGTTTGCGCTCGCCGGTGATCGGATGCACGCGTTGACCAAAACCGCTGGTGACTTTGCCGCTCACCGGCCGGTTCAGGACACCACCGCCGGCCAACGCGAAGGGTGGGGCTGGGGGAACTCCGCGAGGATTGAGCAGACGGATCGTGCTTGAGCCCGGCAACAACTCCAACGGATCGGCATACCTTTTGTCTATCTTGCGTCCTAGGTGCAAACACGGTCGTGCCAAGCAGTGGCTGCCACGCTGGATCAGCGTGCCAATTTTCTGTCCCGCGTGCACCGTTTGGCCGCGCTCGATCGAACGAATCACGGGTTGATACGTGGATTTTGTAGCGCCGTGGTCGATGACCACGACTCCGACGCCGGCAACCGATCCGGCGAAGACCACCGTGCCACCGGCTACCGCGATCACCGTATCGCCGGTATCGCCGGGTAGGTCGAGTCCGCGATGGCCGGCAGAATAATTGGTGTCAGGCGGATCGAAAAGACGACCCGTTGTATGGGAATTCTCTAGCGGCCACAGCCACTGATCACCGTCGGCCGATGCTGGAGACGCCAACAGAAGCGTCGCAAAACCGACGACCAACACACTCATAAACTTCGTCATTCGGCTATTTCAGCGGCAACCGGCCCTCAGCAACAGGGGCCAACGGGCATGCGGTGGACAAGTCGCAACGATCGAGATCCTGTGGACAAGGTCGTGTCGGTGGCTGGTGGGACAATGGCTGTGGGTGCTTTGGGGTCGGTCGCATTTGGCTGAAAAGGCTGTGGTTGCAGTGTTTTCTATTGATTTTGGTCTTCGTTTTGTCGGCGACTTCGGCTAGAATAGAACGCATGTTCGATGTGTCGTTGGTTGCTGGTCTTGATCGCAGTGTGACCGGCTTGCTCAAGGCACCGGCTGAGTTGGCGACCCCGGCCCAGACACGGGCCGCGTTGCGGGCGATTCAGGCAGCCCAAGATGAGTTGGACGCGGTCAAGGCCACCCATTTGGCCAACCTGGAAACTACGGGTGGTTTCGAAGAAGATGAAGCCTCGAGCCTGTCTATGTGGGTGCGCCGCGAACTGCGTCTGCCGGCTGGCGAAGCACGCGCGCTGGTCGCTGCTGCCAATACGGTGAAGGTGTTGCCGCTGGTGTGGCCGGTCGGCGGCGGCCGGACGGATCCGACTGGCTCATGTCAAGGAGTTCACTTTCGGGCTTCGGCACATCAACGCCAAACTGGTTGAGGGCAACACCGATTGGCTGTTGGAGGTCGCTGAAACGTGCGACCCGGCCGAACTCCATCAGGTGATCGGTAATCTTCGGGCCGCTCTCTATCCCGAAGATTTGGATGAGGCCTGGGGTAGAGGGATGGACCGCGAAGACATCGCGGTCAACAAGCTGCCCGACGGTTGGCATGTGACCGGCTTTCTGAGCGTGGTCGCCGGCACCAAGTTCAAAACTATTTTGAACGCGTTGGCCAAACCCCGCGACCGCGATGATGATCGCAGCGCTTCGGTGCGCCGGGTCGAGGCACTCGATGAAATGTTGACTTCCGAACTCGAACACGGACTACCCACCGATGTGGGGATCCGCCCCCAACTGAATGTAATGGTCGATGTCGAAACCCTGCTGCGTCAACAGTGCGGCGATTCAGTGGTCCCGGCCGTCGAGCTCGAGGGGTTCGGCCCCATCGGGCCGAAACTGGCCTCCTGCCTTATCTGCAACGCCAGCACCACCGCCCTGCTCACCGACGGTCAAACCCAAGGACCTAACAGGCAGGCCAACATTTTGGATGTGGGACGGGCCTATCGGGTCGCGGTCCCCAAACAACGCAAAGCAGTCCTGGCCCGCCAACACGGCATCTGCGCAGCACCAGGCTGCACCAATACCCATCTGGAGATCCACCACGTCTACTGGTGGGCCCAACACCACGGCCAAACCAATCTGGACAACCTGATCGGAATCTGCAGCCGCTGCCATCACCTGGTCCACCGCGAACTACTCCACATCAGACCCGATGGCCATGGCGGCTTCCATATCGGCGACACCACCAGAGTCACCCGAAGCACCATCAAACACCTGACCTACTCGCCCCACGATTACAGCGACCTCGAAACCGAGCTCAGACTCCTCCTCATCGAAGAACGACGACGCATCCGACCCATCCAGAACACCGAATATCAACCGACCCAACACCAACTCGCACCACCGGTGACCGCCTAGCCGAGGTGTCCGTCGAGAGTTCACGTTGGCGCCGCACCATGGTGCAATCTAGAGGCACGCAGCCAGTGCATCGACGATTCGCGCTCATACGCGGCGGTGGACTATGCTGGACTCATCATCTTTTCGAAGATGAAATTCGCGCGCTTGCAGCCGTGTGACGACCAAATCTGAACACGGGCGCGATCCTGGTCCTCGACAACGAGGTTGGGTCGCGCATCCACGTGGTCAATGCAGGCGCCAGGGCACCGACAGCCGTCGGTGCATCAACCAGGAGCGGGTGTTAGCACCCACAAGGAGGAACGGCCATGGCCGTCGTCACTATGCGTCAGCTGCTTGAAAGCGGCGTTCACTTTGGTCACCAGACCCGTCGCTGGAATCCAAAGATGAAGCGATTCATCTTCACCGAACGCAACGGCATTTACATCATCGATCTGCAGCAGTCGCTTGCCTACATCGATCAGGGTTACGAATTCGTCAAGAACACCGTTGCCCGCGGCGGCACGATCTTGTTCGTCGGCACCAAGCGTCAGGCGCAGGAGCCGGTTGAGGAGCAGGCAAAGCGTGTCGGTATGCCCTACGTGAACCAGCGTTGGCTCGGCGGCATGCTGACCAACTTCCAGACAATGCATCAGCGCTTGCAGCGTATGAAGGAACTCGAAGAAGTCGATTTTGACGATGTCGCCGGTTCGACACGCACCAAGAAAGAACTTCTCGGCATGCGTCGTGAATACGACAAGCTCAACCGAACACTCGGCGGCATCCGCGAAATGGGCCGCACTCCTGCCGCCGTATGGATCGTTGACACCAAAAAGGAACACCTCGCCGTAGACGAGGCGCGCAAACTGCACATTCCGATTGTCGCAATCCTGGACACCAACTGTGATCCCGACGACGTCGACTACCCGATCCCGGGCAACGACGACGCCATCCGCTCAGTCGGTCTGCTGACCCGCGTCATCGCTGATGCCGTCGCCGAAGGCCTAATCGCCCGCAGCGGTGCGAAGTCGGGCAACGAAGCCGAAGAGCCGCTCGCCGAATGGGAGCGCGAACTTCTCGAAGGCAAGACAGCCGAAGACGCGGCCAAGGCTGAGGAGGCACCCAAGGCTGAGGAGGCACCCAAGGCTGAGGAGGCACCCAAGGCTGAGGAGGCACCCAAGGCTGAGGAGGCACCCAAGGCTGAGGAG